>DCFT01000062.1 GCA_002319885.1 Bacteroidales bacterium UBA1797 | reverse complement strand
CGTGCCTGAAAATCCTTCCATGTAAAGTCATTGTCTTTTGTTTCTGGCGCATTGGCGCAGAGGGTATATCTGAGGACATCCTGTTTCCCGGGAAAATCTTCAAGGTATTCATGTAGCCATACGGCCCAGTTTCTTGAAGTCGAGATCTTGTCATTTTCAAGATTCAGGAATTCGTTGGCCGGTACATTTTCAGGAAGGATATAGCTGCCTTCTGCCTTGAGCATAGCCGGAAAGATAATGCAATGAAAAACAATGTTATCTTTCCCTATAAAATGAACCATTTTTGTATCCTTGTCCTTCCAGTATTTTTCCCAGTCGGGAGTAAGTTCTTTTGTTGCGGAGATATAGCCTATTGGCGCATCGAACCACACGTATAAAACTTTCCCTTTTGCGCCTTCAACAGGTACAGGAATACCCCAGTCGAGATCGCGGCTAACCGCCCTGGGCTGTAAACCCTGATCAAGCCACGATTTACACTGCCCGTATACATTTACCTTCCATTCCTTATGATCTTCGAGGATCCATTTTTTCAGCCATGGTTCGTATTTGTCGAGAGGGAGAAACCAGTGAAGTGTCTCACGTAATACCGGTTTACTTCCGCTGACGGTCGAATGAGGGTTTATAAGCTCATTGGGACTGAGTGAAGTTCCACATTTTTCACACTGATCACCGTATGCATTTTCATTACCGCAGTGAGGGCATGTTCCCATGATATATCTGTCGGCCAGAAAACAACCGGCTTCCTCATCATAATATTGCTCAGATGTTTTTTCGGTGAATTCACCTTTGTCGTACAGAGTTTTAAAGAATCCTGAGGCTGTCTCATAATGCACCTTATTTGTAGTGCGGGAATAAATATCGAATGCAATGCCAAAATCCTCAAAGGCTTTTTTATTCATCTCATGATACCGATCGACAATTTCCTGAGGGCTTACACCTTCCTTGCGTGCTTTGAGAGTGATCGGAACCCCATGTTCATCGGACCCGCACACAGATATCACGTCTGCTCCTCTCATTCTCAGGTATCTGGTATAAATATCCGATGGGATATAAACTCCTGCCAGATGACCAATATGTATAGGGCCATTAGAATAAGGAAGTGCTGAGGTAACAAGATATCTTTTAAAATTCTTCATAATATTGATAATGAGATATTAGCTTTTTTTTAAACCGACCAAAGATAATAAATATATGTTTCTTTTTCTACCGTAATAGGCCAACTGCATCGTTCATTGGTCCACGATAAGATTTCCCGGGGGGGCAATTACTGTTGCAAAAACTTACAATAACGATTACTTTTACTGCTTAAGTTTTCTATATGGCTGTAAAAAAGATCCAACCTCCTTTTCTGAAACCCGGAGACGAAGTGGCTATAATTTCGCCATCATTCTGTATAGATGAAAATTTGCTTTTTGAAGCTGTTCCCTTTCTCGAAAAATGGGGTTTGCGCGTCCGTATCGGCAGGAATGCATCTAAAAAGCACGGGCCGTTTGCAGGAACAGATGAAGAACGGTTCTATGATCTTCAGGAGATGACAGATGATAAGGATATTAAGGCCATATTGTGTTCAAGAGGAGGATACGGGCTCTCCAGAATAATTGACAGGGTAGATTTTTCGGCCTTAAAAAATAACCCTAAATGGTATTCGGGATTCAGCGATATAACGGTGCTTCATATGTGGCTGAATGAGGTTTGTGGTATTATATCGATTCACGGAGAAATGCCCCTTAACTTTAATAATATTGAAAAGACAAGCGACACATTTTTATCCTTAAAACAGGCATTATTTGGTGATATCAGGCCCCTTGAATGGGAAGGTAATTTCTATAACCCTGCTGACGTAAAAGGAGAACTGACCGGCGGAAATCTTTCGCTTCTTTATAGTCTGACAGGAACACGTGCTGAACCATCAACTGGTGGTAAGATATTGTTTATTGAAGATGTGAAGGAGTATTATTATCATATAGACAGGATGCTCACCTCGCTAAAACTTTCTGGTCGGCTGAAAGGACTTACTGCACTTGTTGTCGGGGGGATGAATAAAATTGAAGATGCAAAAATTTCCTGGGGGAAAACTATTGAAGAGACGATAGTAGATATTGCAGGTGAATATCATTATCCACTGCTTTTTAATTTTCCTGCCGGCCATATTTGTGATAACAGGGCGTTTTATATAGGGAAGCAGGTTAAAATTGAAATTAAAGGAAACAGAGCCACTCTTCAATATATCTGATGATCAGAAAGCGGATATCAGAAGATCAAGATCTTTGGATATTATACCGAATTTCTGACCTAAGGTTTCGTTGGTAAGCATCCCATTATACAAATAGGCTCCGTTTCGTACGCCCTGATCATATTTTAACAGTTGGGTAATTCCTCCCGCGTCGGCCATACTCTGAAGCAAAGGAGTAAAAATATTACTAAGAGCTATTGAAGCTGTTCGTGCTACCCTCGATGGCAGGTTCCATGCTGAAAAATGAATAACACCGTGTTTTTCATAAACAGGATCCTTCAGGGCGCGGCATTCTGTAGTCTCTATACAGCCACCACGATCGATACTAAGGTCGACTATTACAGCTCCCTTTTTCATGTTTTTGACCATATCCTCAGTTATATAATACCATGGCCGGAGATCTTCAAGTTCAATTGCACCAATCAGTACATCAGCTGATTTAAGAGCTTTTTTGATAACCTGCGGATGGAAAACAGAAGTCTGGAAACGTTGGCCCAGTTTATCCTGGAAACTTCTCAGACGCGGAAGAGAGTTGTCGAATATTTTTACAGTGGATCCAAGACCCAATGCTGCCCTCGCGGCATACTCCCCGGCGGTGTTTGCACCTAAAATGACAACCTCGGTAGGAGTAACACCGGTGATTCCGCCTAGCATAACACCTTTTCCTCCATGCATATTACTGAGATATTCAGATGCTATAAGCAGAGATGTTATTCCTGATATTTCGCTCATAGATTCCACAACAGGCAGATTGCCATTGGTATCACTTATTTTTTCAAAAGCTATGGCGGTTACTTTCTTCCTTATCAGTTTGCCAAGTGTTTCTTCACTAAGCTTAAGTACGTTAAGATAAGATAAAATTACCTGGTTTCCTTTCAGAAATTCAGTCTCCTTCTCTGAAAACGGAGCAACCTTTATTACGACATCTGTGCTGAAAACCCTTGCGGAAGAGTCACTAATGATAGCTCCATTTTCACTATAGTCTTTATCAGTATAATTAGCGCCTAATCCGGCTCCTTTCTGTACAATGACTTCATTATTAGTATCAACAAGCAGGGAAACTGCCTCAGGGGTCAGCGAAATTCTTTTTTCATCGTCTTTTTTTTCGCACGGGATCCCTATAGTAATTCTACGGTTCCTGACAGCAGTCTCAAGGTGTTCTTCTTTTGGCATGAAGACAGTATTCTCAAAACTTACTTTTCCGCTCTTTACTTTGCTATTCATCATCGTGAGGGAGTTATTTTTTCAAAGGTAAATAATTTGGGATGAAGAGCAAAATCATAAGTTTTTAAGTTATTGAGAGGATTCTCTGCTCCATGTCATCTACAGAAATTTTCACATTTATTGTCTCGGGTGGGAGTAATTCTTCAATAAGTTCAGGCCATTCCATGAAACAATAAGTTTCACCGGTAAGATATTCCTCAATGCCAAAATCGAACACTTCTTCCTGTTTCTTAATTCTATAAAAATCGATATGATATATTGATTCACCTTTTGTGGTTTTATATTCATTAACAAGCGTAAAGGTAGGACTGCTGACAATATCAACGGCGCCAAGAGACTCACAGACAGCTTTAATTATTGTTGTTTTACCAGCGCCCATGGATCCGTAAAAGGCAAAAATTTTCCTGTTACCCGAATATTTGATAAGTTCTTTTGCTGCAAGGGGTAAATGTCTTTTGTCTTTTATCAGGATTTTCATGGAAAGTCGAAATTGGCTAAAAAGGTTCAAGTAATGCGACAGGTATCATAATCTCCTGCATTGAAATTCCTCCATGCTGAAAAGTATCCTTGTAATAACCGGCGTAATGGTTGTAATTGTTCTGATAGACCAGAAAATCCTGATTCATGGCAAAAATATATCTTGAACTTAAATTGGATTTTGGCAGCATGGCTTTTTCCGGATTTGTAAGCTCAAAGACTTTTTTTGGATCATAATCAAGGTTTCGTCCCATCTTATATCTCAGGTTAGGCGATGTTTTTCTGTCTCCGATGATTTTAATGGGATTCTGCACTCTTATTGTTCCATGATCAGTACTGAAGATTACTTTAACAGGGTGTGAAGCAAGCGTTTTCAGCAATTCAAACAAAGATGAGTGCATAAACCACGAGCGTGTCAGGCTTCTGTATGCAGGTTCATCATTGGCAAGATCGCGTATCATACTTATATCGGTTCTGGCATGCGACAGCATATCAACAAAATTGAACACAAGTATATTGATGTCATTTTCCAGCATCGATCTTACTTTATCATTTACTTTTTTCCCGTCAAGATTGCTGCTTATTTTATTATACGACCATTTATAGTTAAGTCCTTTACGCTTTAACTGGTTTCTGAATAATTCCTCTTCGCTATTGTTCTTACCCTCCTCTTCGTCATCATTTACCCATATACCGGGCATTGAATCTGCAATTGCAGAAGGCATTAAACCTGCGAAAATTGAATTTCTACTGAATTGTGTTGAAGTTGGCAGAATACTATAATACAGATCCTCTTCAACAACCCTGTACAAACCTGATAATTCAGCAGCGATGGTTTTCCACTGATCATATCTCATGTTATCAATAAGAATAAAGAACAGGGGTCTCTGCGGATTTATATTTGGAAAAATTTTCTGAGTGAAAAGAGCAGGAGAGAGCAGAGGCTTATTTTTATTTTCCGGGCGAAGCCATTCGAGATAATTAGCAATTATGAATTTTGAAAAAGAATTATTTGCCTCATTCTGTTGCAGTTTAATGATCTCAGACATACCCGGGTCTGTAGATTTTTCGAGTTCAGATTCCCAGAAGACAATTTTCTTATATAGCTCAGCCCAGTCTGTAAATGTTGAAGCTGAGGAGATCATACTGCTGATCCTGTTGAATTCCTGTCTGTAATCCGTTGTCGTTTTTTCTGTTATTAAGCGTCGCTGGTCGAGGATCTTTTTTATTGCCAGAAGCACCTGCATAGGTTTGACAGGTTTAATAAGATAATCAGCAATCTCTGACCCTATGGCAGTTTCCATCAGATCTTCCTCGTCACTTTTGGTGATCATTACAACGGGTATATCTGTTCGTACCTCCTTTATCAGCTTTAATGTCTCAATTCCACTTAACCCCGGCATATTTTCATCAAGGAAGATAAGATCATAACGGTTTTGCCTGACAAGGTCGATAGTATCGTTTCCATTAGAACAGGTATCGATATCGTAACCTTTCTCTTCAAGAAAAATAATATGAGATTTCAGCGCTTCTACCTCATCATCGGTCCAGAGTATCTTTATTTTCCGCATTTTAAATTGCCTGTTTGGGTTCTCTCATCTTCGTGCAATTTTTTAGAAAGGAATAATATTCTCTATTTCAAATATTTCTCCTTGAAGAAAAACAGGTAACGGTCAGGATTTTTATCGTTTGTAAGGACTTTCAGGTTATCCGCGCTTATTATAAACGTCATCATTTTTGCACCTGTAGGATTTCTTACGAACTTTTCAGCTTTGAAGACATTATAATAATTCATGGCTTGTTTATAATCAGAAAATCCCGAGACAATTATCTGTATATATTTATTATCAATCATTGCTCCCTCTGTTTTGTAATTTTTGTTGGTAAAGTTATCGATATTATAACTGATTACGTCAAATGAAGCCAGGTTAAGATTAAAAGCAGGATCGTTAATGATCAGCACAAAAACATGATTTACTGTTGTATCCGCAACAAAAATTTCAGCAGCAATTTTTTTATCTTCTTCTACCTTGAGCTCAGGTGTTTTTTGATTGAGATAGGCAATCAGTTCAGTTGCTTTTTTACTCTCATCGGTGCCGGGCCAAACCTTAACCAGATTATTAAGTTCATCCCTGAATGTTCTTTCGTCACTTATTCTGGCAACCGAATAAGCTTTGAGCAGCATAAATTTAGGAGCTAGTTTATCCTGGGGAAATCTTTTCAGTGCATCATCACAGAGAGTTATTGCATCATTGAATTTTTCGTTGGTGAATGCAGAATAGGCATCATCATATATTTTCTCTGCCATTTTCAATTCGGCTATTTTTTTCTCGTAATATGCAGGATCTGACAGGATTCTTGCAAACTCATTATCGGGATATTTTTTAAGCAGCAACTGACGGTAGGTTTCAGATTTTGCACCGGAACTATTTTTATTGATTTTGTAAAGATTATATAATGCCTCAGGGATAAGATCGCCTGACGGGAAACGATTAATTAGCATCTCGAATGTTTCAGTAGCTTTTAAGGTATCGGTAATGCGTTCAGCATAAGCTTTGCCTGCATTTAACATTGCAGTGGCCATTTTATCGTTGGAAATAACCATCAATGAGTCATTTAACGGTAAATTTTTAAGATAGAACGGAGGCTTTTTAAAGTCAGTTTCTGCTGCCACAGTATCAGTCTTTTGCTGGGCAGGCTCATTCGGATTATTATTAGCCTGAACATTATTTATTCGTTCCTTGTCAGATCTGCGCCAGTTGTCTTCAAGCTTCCTGTCACCCCATCGCTTGCGGAATTCAGTACGTCCAAAAGTTAAAGCAGTTTGATTATAAAAATACCACTTGCCTTCCTGGTCAATATTTCCCTGCGCCCGTCGTTCACTCTCATAATATTCTCCGAGATTGTACCTGTCGGCATTATTCCGCATCTTGCCCTCACTTTCGTCTTTTACAATCTTAGCTATTATTGAGGCAATCAGTGCATCCCTTTCAGGTCCGGGCATTTTAGCTACCCTTTGCAGGCTGTCCTCCCGCTGTATAATTGTTAGCTGAGAGACAAGAGCATTAAGATTTTGAGATTTTGTTTTTATGGCCTGGTAATCGGGATATTTCTGGTTGAGGAAATAAACAGCACTATCATAGTATGTCCCGGCCTTCATATAATCGGGTTTCTTAAGATAATAGCCTGCAAGAGCGAGGTATGATCTGCCTTTCTGATTCTGATTCTGTGATCTTGCTGTTGCAGATTTTCTGTAGAATTCAAGACCTTCAGCTTCCTTACCCTCTTTCATCGAAACATTACCGAGAGCAAAGTAGATCTGGTCCTGATAATCCTTATTTTTAGAATCGTTAAGCATTTTTTCGAGCTCCCTCCTGATTGATTGCGGATTACCTGAGTTAACATCGAAAACGCCAGCAATGTTTATCCTGGCATTAAATTCGACATCATAAGGCGGGTTCATTTTAACCACGTCGCGATAAAGTTCTGTGGCTTTCTCTCCATTACCTGTCTTCTCATATAATTGTGCCAGCAGATAAGTCAATCTATACCTCGCCCTTTTCCCGGAAACGAGTTTAATAGATTTCGTGAGCGGATCAATAGCTTCTGCGTACCTTTTTTGTTTTATAAATAAATCGGCAAGCGTTGTGTAGTACATTGATTTTAATGACTTTGAAATGTCCGGTCCGATATCGAGGCCGGTTATTAACCGGGAGGATTCGCTAAAGTTGCCTGTCTCGTTATACAATCTTGCCAGCCAGATAACAGCTTCAGTCTTAATGGCAGGATCGTTTGCATTTGTTATACTATAGTTAAGAATTGCATTTGCTTCATTAAACTCGTGTTTATAGAATCTGGCTTTTCCAATAAGAAGATAACTATCGTCGACCCACTCATTGTACTCTTTCATTTCAAGGAGTTTTTTGTCCTTTTCCGAGATTTCCCTGGGATCTTTAAATTCAGGTTTTGCAGTTATAGACTTAAGGGAAATCAGTTTTGAAGCCTTCTGAATTGCCCTTTCCATGTCGGATGAACAAAGAGAAACTGTGGAAGGATCACTGTATTCAAATACTCTTAGCAATTCCGCATAGTCATCCTGGTAGCTTCTTGAAATCTTAGCCAAACCAGCTTTAAAACTCTCATTACCATTAAAGTAGATGTTGTATCTTGCAGTCAGACTCTGGTAAAACCTGGTAGAGCTCGTGTTTTTTTCAACCGAGCAACAGGTAAGGGCCAGGGATAATCCCAAAAGCACCAGATATTTATATGCTATTTTGTTTGAAGCCAATAATTGACTTTTAATACTATAACTAACCAACCGTGAGTATAGTATTTCAAAGGTAAATAAATTTAGATCGATCTTGTTTCTCAGGCTGAAATAACTCTCTTTATTTCAGGTACCTCTTTCATTATTGCCTGTTCAACTCCTGCTTTAAGTGTTTGCAGGCTGTAAGGACAGCCATTACATGCACCCGTTAGCTTTACTTTAACGGTCATATCATCTGATACATCAATAAATTCTATATCACCACCATCAGACTGAAGATAGGGTCTGACTCTTTCAAGTGCCTTAAGAACACGGTCTTTAATACTTGTTTCTGTCATTTTGTGAGTATTTAGGTCTAAATTATTTTCTTAATTTTTTTCAATGTGTCTTTTCCTGATGTTTTCCACTTCCTGAATCCATATTTGTTTTTTGTTCTATGTTTCCTTTGAGAAAAGGGGTGAGGGAAGAGGGGTCCTATTTAGTAATCTCAAGTTTTACAGTTGGTCGCTGTTCTTTGTTTCTTTTTTCTACCTGTATTATTAGTTTTTCTGCAAGCGCCATAAAGGCATTGCCTGTAACTGAATCGCTTAGTGCAACCGGCTGACCAATATCGCTGCCTTCACAAATACTCTGTACAAGAGGAATTTGTCCAAGCAGAGGAACATTCATCTTTTCTGCTAGTTTCCTGCATCCATCTTTCCCAAAGATGTAATACTTATTTTCAGGTAATTCAGCAGGGGTAAACCACGACATATTTTCTACCAATCCGAGGACCGGCACCTCAATTTTATTACTCCTGAACATTGCAATCCCTTTTATAGCATCGGCAAGGGCTACATCCTGGGGAGTGCTGATAACAATTGCTCCGGTAACCGGAACTTCCTGAACAAGAGTCAGATGAATATCGCTTGTTCCGGGAGGCAGATCAACGAGAAGGTAATCGAGCTGTCCCCAATCGCCCTGAGTTATCAATTGTTTCAGAAAATTGGAAGCCATAGGGCCTCTCCAGATAACTGCATCGGCCGGATCAACGAAAAAACCGGTTGAGAGAACTTTAACACCATATTTTGTTAATGGAATAATATGATCAGCCTGGTCATCTCTCCTCACTTCAGGCCTGAATTTTTCTTCATTGAACATTTTCGGTACCGACGGTCCAAAGATATCGGCATCAAGCAGACCGACAGTATTGCCCATTCGTGCAAGTGATATGGCGAGGTTCACAGCTATTGTCGTCTTTCCAACACCACCTTTTCCTGAAGCCACAGCAATTATATTTGAGACCCCCGGCAAAATTTCACGTGGTTTTTCCTGTTGTTTTCCAACAATAATTTTAGGTTGAATTTTTATTTCATTGATTACTGTATCGGGGCCGAGAACTTCTTTCAGTTTTCTGACAATTGTACTCTTTATGGATGAGATAAACGGATCGTTTGACTTCTCTGGTGTAAGAGTAAGAGATATCCCGTTTTCTCCGGTATTTACTTCCGCAATCATTCCAAGTGAAATAATATCTTTCTTTTTTTCCGGATGAATGACAGTGGAGAGTATTTTTTGAATCTGATCTGCTGTAATCATTTTTCTAATACAATAAATATCTGGTGGTTTAAAATTCGTTATTCTTATTTAAATTAAATATAAACAAGCTGCAAGTTTACCGGTTTTTTAGCAAAATACAAAATGAAAATAATAAAAGTTTGGAGTGCAGATGTTTTGCGCTTACATCACTTAGGCGTCTATTCTTTAAAAACATTTTTTATTATCCGGAGAAGCTGATCACTTGTAATTGAGGAAATAGCTTGATAATATTTAGAGAAACCTTGAATAATCCATGAGATTCCTCACTTCGTTCGGAATGACTGCCTAATAGATTGACATAGAGGCAGAAGCGGCGATTCGCATTTAATTTTTAAATCTATTTCTATACTCTTCGAATCGCCGCTTCTGCCTCTTCCTCATGTAAAAATGATTGTCATTCCGAGGGTTTATTCAAA
>DCFT01000225.1 GCA_002319885.1 Bacteroidales bacterium UBA1797 | reverse complement strand
CTTCTGTATTTATCAACAAAATCCAGTAATCCTTTACCTGTCTCTTCTATAGTATTTAACCCTGAAAGTGTTTTGGAAACTATTTGATGATCAATGTTTTTTAATGGAAGAGGGGTTTTGTCTTCCACTTTTTTAAAATATCCTGATATTACTGAGGTAAGTGAGGTGATCGGACTTATTGAATTCATTATTTCATGAGTTAATACCCTGATTAATCTTTGCCACGAATCCAGTTCTTTCCTGTCGAGTTCATTTGTAATATCCTGAAACGAAACCAGTTTTATTACATTGCTTTCAAATTTCAGTTCAATGGCTTTTACCAGAATACTTTGTAAAAGATTATCTGTTTTCATTTTATGCAATATCTCCTGACCTGGTTTTATATTATTTATAATTTTAAACATTTCATCATCAGTTGTTTTTAATGATGAGAGATGCTGTGGTTGCTGAACGTTTAAATACCTTTTTGCTGCTTTGTTATAAATTCCTATCCTGCCATTCATATCAAATGACAATAAACCGATATCAACATGGGCAACCACACTTTGTAAGAACTGGCTAGTTCTCTCATTTTCAATTTTAACGCTCTGAATAATCGTATTCAGATTATTCATTCTGTCATGCAATTTTCTGAATGAGTTATACTTTGAATTATCAGAAAACCGAACGGATGAGTCATGATCCTGGACTGATGAAAAGAATTTCGCAAGATCTGCATTTGTCTTATTAACCTGATTTACCAGCAGCCAGGTTTGAAGAATGATCAGGAAAATCATGCCTGTCAGAGTATAATAGTATCCACGGTCAAGATGCTGTAACACTATTCCAAATACTATGCTGGTCAGTACAATTAATGTCACCCGAACAAATACATTGATAAAGAATCTATTTAATAACATGGTTGCAGCTTACTAAAGGTTATACTTTTGCATCTTATTGTACATTGTTTGTCTTGCTATGTCCAGTTCTTTTGATGCTTTCAAAACACTTCCATTATTATTGCCGAGTGCAACTTGCAGAGCATGTTTTTCTATTTCGGCAAATGTCGGTGGCTTTTGCTGAAGCGATGGTTGTTGTGTTAAATGGGAGATAATAAAATCTTCGGGCATTAAGATGTCAGAATCACATAATATGACTGCCTTTTCAATTGTATGACGTAATTCCCTCACGTTTCCCGGCCAGTAATATTTCATAAGCTTGTCGAGGGTTTTGCTGCTGAATTTTAAGTTGAATTTTTCGTATTTGACAGCGTACTCTTTCAGGAAATGTTCTGCAAGCAGGACAATATCTTCGCCTCTATCACGCAGGGGAGGAAGTTCAATAATAATAGTGTTTATACGGTAAAAAAGATCCTCCCGAAAAAGATTCTTTGACACCATTTCTTCAAGGTTTTTATTTGTTGCGCACACAAGCCGGATATCAAATGGGATTGGGATTTTTGATCCAACCTTATATATTACCCGGTTTTGAATGGCTGCAAGCAGTTTAGATTGCATGGTAAGGGTAAGATTGCCAATTTCATCGAGGAACAATGTGCCGCCTGAAGCTGTCTCAAACCAACCTGTTTTATCTTCCCTGGCATCGGTAAATGCACCTTTTATATGCCCGAACATCTCGCTTTCAAACAGTGATTCACTTATAGTGCCTATGTCTATGCTGATAAAGACTTCATCGGCTCTGCGCGAATTATTATGGATTTCTTTTACAATTAATTCTTTTCCTGTCCCATTCTCCCCTATGACTAAAACATTTGCATCCGTCCTGGCTACCTTTTTTATTACCTGTAAAACATTTTCTATTGCCTGTGATTTCCCGATCAGTGGAGTATATTGTTTACAATTTCCTTTATTTATCTGCTTTTGCCTTTCACGGAGTTTCTTATTCTCAATCTTTGATTGCCTGAGTTTAAATGCTGTTTGCAGGGTGGCAAGAAGTTTATTATTGTCCCATGGTTTTACTACAAAATCGGTGGCTCCTTCTTTTATTGCCTTTACAGCCAGGTTAACATCGGCATAAGCAGTTATCATCACCACAGCGGCAAGAGGATCTGATTTCAGTATCCGGTCGAGCCAGTATATACCTTCATTGCCGGTATTAACACCAGCTGAAAAGTTCATGTCAAGCAGGATAACATCATACTCTTCTTTGTTTATATAACTGATGATCTGATTAGGATTTGATATCCCTGTGATACTTTCAAAGTCAGGTTCAAGCAACTGAATCAATGCTTTTAAAACCTGTTTATGATCGTCAACGATAAGTAATTTGCCATTCATATTTAATGCTTCTATTTTTCGAGTCTCTGTAAAATTGCCCATTGATTTTCGAGCGGAGTCCAACTGCATTTCAAATTTGTTTGTGTCTACAATATGGACATTATTTGCCCCTATATTAGACAAATATAAATAATATTATTTTGATATTATTACTTAAATGATTAATTTTCAAATAGTAAAAAATACTGGTATGGAAATTGGAAGATATGGCACAGGGCTCGGGGCTCAGAGGAGTGAGGAGTGAGGGATGAGGTGTGAGGATTGACGGGGAGAAGAGGAGAGCAGGAGATTGCTTTGCTTCGCTCGCAATGACTTAAAAGTAATTAATTTGAAGTACACACAACAACCAGCAACATGCCCTGTGAAATAGTGCAAAGCAAACGCTTAAGCATTATTTCACAGGGCAAGTAACCAGCAACAAGCAACCAGCACCCGGCAACCATGATTAAGAACTACTTCAAAATCGCCTTCCGTAATATCAGAAGATATTCAACATATTCAATTCTGAATATTACTGGTATGGCTATTGGCATGGCTTCTGCAATTTTAATTCTGTTATGGGTACAGAATGAATGGAGCTACGACAGACATTTCAATAATGCGGATGATTTATACCGTGTAATTGAAAACCAGCATTTTTCCGGAGGTGCAGCTTCATCGATGGCGG
>DCFT01000123.1:474-4214 GCA_002319885.1 Bacteroidales bacterium UBA1797 | reverse complement strand
AGACAATCCCGTTCAGTCCTTTTACGCCCTGATCATCCCAATATCCGGGGAGCCAGTATTTATGCCAGCCTTCGGGCACATAAGAGATATCGTACCAGGGTTTTGGGCCATTCATGCCTTTATCCAGTGACCTGGAATTTGTGGAAGGCCCCTTACTTGTTCCTGATCTCGTTTTTGCAGCCCTGAGTATTGGATTCAGATAAGCAGTGTCCTTAAATTGCCCGATCCTGGATATCAACTGAGGAAACTCTTTTAGTCCTGTCTCACTGGTCCAAGCTTCTATTGGCGTTCCTCCGACACTGGAATTTATAATTCCAACAGGTACCTTATACTCTTTATAAATACTTCTGGCGAAGAAAAAAGTAACTGCTCCAAAGCCAGGTACATTTTCGGGCGAGCAGGCAATCCATTTTCCACCAGGAAGATCTTTATGGATTGAGACAACATCTGATGCTGTTGGAATAAAGAAATTCCTGATTTCCGGGAAATTTGCATTGGCTATATCATCAGGGTATTTTTCTTTTACCCTTTCCATTGGCAGAACCATATTAGACTGACCTGAACAGAACCATACATCTCCAAGCAAAATATCCTTTATGATGATAGTATTTTTCCCTTTCACCTCCATGGTGTAAGGGCCGCCCTCCTTCATAGGTGGTAATGCTATTTTCCAGTTACCTTCAGTATCAGTAACAGCGCTACCGGTTTTATTATTGAATTTAACCGACACCTTCTCTCCGGGAACTGCCCAGCCCCAGATTATTAATCTGGTATCCCTCTGCAGTACCATACCATCACTTACCAGCAAAGGAAGTTTGACATTAGCATGTAAAAACAGAGGCAGTATGAAAAGCAGCAGGCCGGTTATTAAAAGTTTGCAGATTCTCTTCTTCATTTTAATCATAATTGTACAGTTCAAATCTTCCTGAATTAACTGTTGTTCATAAGAAATTTTCAGAATAGCAAAGGCTTATATAAACATCAGAACTCCTGAAAGCTTCTTTATGTTGCAAAATTGTTTTAATACTATTGTTTAAAATTACGATTTTATTTTGCCATATAATTAAGAATGTCAGCATTTTCTGAATATCAGAGATGCAAAATATAAGAACAACACATTGTGCGGCTCATCGTGTTTTGTGGGACAATCTGATCTAAAACTGACAGAGATTGAATAGATAAAAAATAAGAGTTACCAACAGTACAAAATCTGACATTAAATGTCTGCTCTGTGAAGGTATAAGTGTCACCTCGGGAACCTTTATATATTATTAATTGTTACATGTTTAATAAAGAATATCATATTTATGTAAATAGGTTTAATTTTCATAAATTTATTCTGATAAATATAAAGGCAATTCATTATGAAATTACTCCGTTACGCCCAACCTCTTCTTCTTAATTTTCTGATTGTTGTGCAAATATGTTTATTAACCTCTTGTAATACAAAAACATACAATTCAAAACATCAAATCAAAAAAACAGGGTTTCTTGAATTTTATCTTGATATGGACTATAAAAAAGTAAAAAGTACAATGGATTCTTTACTTAAAAACAGTGATTTAAAATATTTTGAAACCACTGATATACTTGGAGCCACGCAAAAAAATTTGTACTATAATTATTCAGAAATAAGTCCTTCTCTTTATGCAAAAGTTAATCTTAGAGGGAGTTATATAGTTGATCAAAGGTTAACCAGTATTCAATTAACTCTGTGCGACAGGCTAAAAACAAAAGGACAAAGGTTTTCCTATAATTGTGACTTGCAAGAACTTAAAAGACTATTTGAATTATATAAAGAAAAATATGGAAAACCCACTTTACTTGAAAAGGGAGAAGAATATGACTGGTTGTCAAGAAGAATTTCAAATGTCTATTCCCCGGGTCCAAAAGGAAGATGGTTTATGGATAAGATATATTTCTGGGAGAAAGGGAATTATATAATATATTTTGATTTTGGGTATCCGGGAAATGAGGACCACTCAGATAATCAAAATTCAAAATCTAAAGTCTCTGAATTGCATGATTCGACCAGTGTTCCTATTATATTCTATGATTTTACGCCAGAGTATATAGATAATCTACTTAATAAAGCGAGTAAATTAAAGGAAAAACAATTTCAAAAACAGCAATAGTTCTCTTATATCCCTGATGGAAAAGCCAGGGATCCTGACCATTGTTGACCGGATTTAACTTAGCACTAAAAGATAGTCTTAAACTCCCGTTAATATTCTTATAAAAGTATCAGGCTAATTCAAAGCGATCAAGATTCATCACTTTATTCCATGCTGCAACAAAATCCTTAACAAATTTTTCCTTAGCATCTGTACTTCCGTATACTTCGGCAAGGGCCCTGAGCTCTGAGTTTGAACCGAAGATAAGATCAACCCGGGTTCCTGTCCATTTTAGTGCGCCTGTTTTGCGATCACGTCCATCGAATGTCTCTTTGGTCTCTGATGTTGGCATCCAGGCCGTATTCATGTCGAGCAGGTTTACGAAGAAATCGTTAGTAAGAACTTCAGGATTTTTTGTAAAAACGCCATGCTTAGAGTTGTCAAAGTTGGTGTTTAACACACGCATACCGCCAATAAGAACCGTCATTTCAGGAGCAGAGAGTGTCAGCAATTGGGCTTTGTCGATCAACAACTCTTCAGTTATTGTGGAATATTTCGTTTTTGAATAGTTGCGAAACCCATCTGCTGCAGGTTCAAGCACTGTGAATGAATCCACGTCTGTTTGCTCTTGCGATGCGTCCATCCGCCCGGGAGTGAAAGGAACGGTAACTGCAAAACCTGCGTCTTTTGCGGCTTTTTCAACACCGGCACAACCTGCCAGTACAATAATGTCAGCCAGAGAAACTTTTTTGCCCGCAGATTGACCACTATTGAATTCTTTTTGGATACCTTCCAGTGTTTTTAATACTTTGGTTAGCTGAGCTGGATTGTTAACAACCCAATCCTTTTGTGGAGCAAGACGAATGCGGGCGCCGTTGGCGCCGCCACGTTTATCGGATCCGCGGAAAACAGAGGCAGAAGCCCATGCGGAAGACACCAGTTGAGATACAGATAGTCCGGATTTTAATAATTTAGATTTTAATGCCGAAATATCTTTCTCATCAATCAACACATGATCCACGGCAGGTATAGGATCCTGCCAGATCAGTTCTTCTTTTGGAACTTCAGAACCTAAATAGCGTGCCCGTGGTCCCATATCGCGGTGAGTAAGCTTAAACCAGGCGCGGGCAAAAGCATCGGCAAATTCAAGAGGATGTTCATAGAAACGTCTTGAAATTTTCTCATAAACGGGATCGAAACGCAAAGAAAGATCGGTTGTAAGCATTGTTGGTGCATGCTTTTTAGACGTGTCGTGGGCATCAGGAATGACCTTGTCGGCATTTTTTGCTACCCATTGATATGCACCGGCCGGACTTTTTATTAGTTCCCATTCGTATTTAAAAAGGTTTTCGAAAAAGTAATAACTCCACTTGGCTGGAGTCTGTGTCCATGTAACTTCCAAACCACTGGAAATTGTGTCGCCTCCTTTTCCTGAACCAAACCTGCTCTTCCATCCCAGGCCCTGTTCTTCAATGCCGGCAGCTTCAGGAACAGGTCCGACAAGTGCTGCATCACCGGCACCATGAGTTTTACCAAAGGTATGCCCACCGGCAATAAGTGCCACTGTTTCTTCGTCGTTCATGGCCATACGGGCAAATGTTTCACGAATATCCTTTGCAGCAGCAA
>DCFT01000123.1:0-133 GCA_002319885.1 Bacteroidales bacterium UBA1797 | reverse complement strand
TGCGTTCCCCTTCGTAGCGTTTATCCGCTTCCAGCCACTTCGTTTCGGAACCCCAGTATACTTCCTCTTCCGGTTCCCAGACATCTGCCCGCCCACCTCCGAATCCGAAGGTTTTGAATCCCATTGATTCCAG
>DCFT01000029.1 GCA_002319885.1 Bacteroidales bacterium UBA1797 | reverse complement strand
CCATTTCGAGTGTATGGATCGGGATGGGATCAGACGTGTACAAAGTGAAAGACTAAGGGAAACTGTCGAAAGAGTATATTTCAATGTTCCGTATTACAGGAGCAAGATGCAGGAAGCAGGAATAGGACCTGAAAGTATTCAGACTATCGACGATATTGTAAAATTACCGTTTACTACAAAACATGATCTTCGTGACAATTATCCTTTCGGGTTATTTGCTGTTCCCATGAGTGAAATTGTCCGTGTGCATGCTTCATCGGGTACTACCGGAAAGCCTACTGTAGTAGGTTACACCCGGAACGATATATCCACGTGGTCGGAGGTAATGGCCCGTACATTGACAGGTGCCGGAGCCAACAGGAATGATTTCATACAGGTTGCCTATGGCTATGGACTATTTACCGGAGGTCTTGGCCTGCATTACGGAGGAGAAAAGATCGGAGCCTCTGTAATCCCGATTTCCGGAGGTAATACAACAAGACAAATTCAGCTAATGCACGATTTCGGAAGTACCGTGCTGGCATGCACTCCTTCTTACGCGTTGTTTCTTGCCGAAGCTATACAGGAAAGCGGAATTAACCGCGATGATCTGAAGCTACGGGTTGGTGTTTTCGGAGCTGAACCCTGGACTGAGAATATGCGGAAGGAGATTGAAGAAAAGCTCAGGATTAAGGCTATTGACATTTATGGTCTCAGTGAAGTTATCGGACCCGGAGTAGCGAGTGAATGTCTGATCCAGGAAGGATTACACATAAATGAAGATCATTTTTACCCCGAAATTATTGACCCTGAAACACTTAGGGTTTTACCGGCAGGCAGCACAGGTGAACTGGTTTTTTCGACACTTACAAAAGAGGGCCTGCCTCTGATACGTTACCGTACCCGTGATCTCACACGTCTGAATTATGAAAAGTGCAGATGCGGCAGGACAACTGTAAGAATGGAGAAATGTCTGGGACGCAGCGATGATATGCTTATCATACGTGGTGTTAATCTATTCCCATCGCAGGTGGAATGCGTTCTCCTTGAGATGAGTGAAATTAAACCTCACTACCTTTTGATAGTCGACAGAGTAAATAATCTTGACACTCTCGAACTGAGGGTGGAAGTAGATGAAGCTTTTTTCCAGGATAAGATCAGTCAGCTGGAATCACTGCGTCAAAAACTTCAGAATAACCTGGAAAATTCGCTGGGACTGACAATTAAAGTTACCCTTGTTGAACCTAAAATTATTGAGAGAAGCGAAGGCAAAGCTAAACGTGTTATTGATAGACGTAAATACTAATTCTTCTGATACAATATGACATTTATTCCAATTCCTGCTGAAAAGTTAAAATCATTGGCCCAATCAAGTGGGATTCCTTCTCCCGGGACTTCCTCAATACGTGAGATTGCTCATCTTGTGGATAAGATTGAGGAGAATACCGGGATTAAATTCATAAGGATGGAAATGGGAGTGCCGGGTCTCCAGGCTTCCTCCATTGGAATAGAAGCTGAAATAGCAGCTCTCAGAAACGGCGTTGCCTCTGCATATCCTGATATTTCCGGCATTAAGCCTCTGAAAGAAGAGACTGCCCGTTTTATAAAGCTTTTTCTTGATGTTGATATTGATCCGGAAGGCTGCATTCCCACTGTCGGGTCGATGATGGGAGCTATGGTCAGCTTCCTCGTAGCTAACAGGAATGACCGGAATAAGGAAGGGACCCTGTTTCTCGACCCTGGATTTCCTGTTCAGAAACAGCAGGTTAAAATGCTCGGGCACGACTATTGCTCTTTTGATATTTACAAATACAGGGGAAATAAACTCAAGGATAAGCTGGAATCACATCTGGAATCAGGCAAGATTTCTTCTTTATTATTTTCAAACCCGAATAATCCGACCTGGATCTGTCTGACCGAGGATGAACTTGCTGTAATCGGCGAACTTTCGAAGAAATACGATGTTATTGTAATAGAAGATCTGGCATACTTTGGGATGGATTTCCGGAAAGATTATTCCTCTCCGGGCCGACCTCCTTTCCAACCAACAATTGCCCACTATACTGATGAGTATATTATGCTATTATCGAGTTCCAAGATATTCAGTTATGCAGGTCAGAGAATCGGCATGATGGCAATATCAAATCAGCTTTTTAATAGGTCCTATCCTGATCTGTTAAGATATTATTCGACTGATAAGTTCGGACATTCAGCTATCTTTGGTGCTTTATATGGTTTGTCGGCAGGTGTGACTCATTCTGTTCAGTATGGTTTAACAGCACTTCTTAAGGCAGTTAATGATGGCAGATATAAGTACAGGGATGATATTCTGGAGTATGGTGAAAAGGCCAGGGAGATGAAAAGGATGTTTGTCTCAAACGGTTTCGAGATAACTTATGATAAGGATCTTGATGAACCTCTGGCTGATGGATTTTATTTTACCATTTCTTATCCGGGGATGTCAGGCAGGGAATTGATTGAACAACTTCTGTGCTACGGAATAAGTGCAATCTCGCTTGTAACAACAGGCAGTGAAAGACCTGATGGTTTGAGAGCATGTGTTTCGCAGGTCAGACGGCAACAGTTTGGAGACCTTGATATAAGGTTGAAAAAATTTAATATTGATCATACAGTTTAATAGAATTAATAAATTTTAATATGGCAAAGATAAGGGGAAGCATTGTAGTAAATGTGGAGAGATGCAAAGGATGCGAAGTGTGTATGGTAACTTGTCCGACAGGTACCATCGCAATGGCAAAAGAGGTGAATGGGAAAGGTTATAATTATGCATTTCCTGCAAATCCTGAATTATGTATCGGCTGTGCCAATTGCGCGATGGTTTGTCCTGATGGCGTAATAACGGTTTATAAAACAAAAATATAAGCGTGGAATGGAAAGAGAATTAAGATTGATGAAAGGAAATGAAGCGGTTGCTGAAGCTGCAATCCGTGCAGGAGTGGATGGTTACTTTGGATATCCAATTACGCCACAGACTGAAATCATAGAATATCTGATGGAAGCAAATCCTGCTGAAACTACCGGAATGGTAGTTCTACAGGCTGAAAGTGAAGTTGCGGCAATTAACATGGTATACGGTGGTGCGGCATGTGGAAAGAGAGTTATGACATCTTCTTCATCTCCGGGGATAAGCCTGAAACAGGAAGGGATCACCTATATTGCAGGTGCTGAGCTTCCATGTCTGATCGTAAATGTTGTAAGGGGAGGTCCGGGACTGGGAACCATTCAGCCGGCACAGTCAGATTATTTTCAGGCAACCAAAGGAGGTGGCCATGGTGATTACCACCTAATTGTTCTGGCTCCTGCCTCTGTACAGGAAATGGCTGATTTTGTGGACCTTAGTTTTGAGCTGGCATTTAGATACAGGAATCCTGTTATGATGCTCTCCGATGGAGCAATAGGGCAAATGATGGAAAAAGTTTATCTGAGTCCACAAAAGGAACGGTCTAAAACAGTTCCCGAATGGGCTACTACAGGAAAACCATCCACCAGGGAAAGAAACATTATAACATCACTTGATCTTGATCCGAACCGCCAGGAAGTTTTTAACCAAAAACTTATTGACAAATATAATGAGATCAGGGAAAAAGAAGTGCGGTTTGAAGAATTTCAGGTTGATGATGCAGAATATATACTTGTTGCCTATGGCACCAGTGCCAGAGTTTGTCAGAAATCGGTTCAGCTGGCCAGATCGCAGGGGATAAAAGCTGGTTTATTGCGTCCAATAACCCTTTTCCCCTTTCCAACACAAAGAATTAATGAACTTGCAGGTCATGTCAAAGGGATGTTGTCAGTAGAGATGAGCGCCGGCCAGATGGTCGAGGATGTTCTTCTGTCTGTTAACGGGAAGGTTCCTGTTTATCATTTCGGCAGAATGGGAGGTATCGTTACCACACCTGAAGAGGTGGTGGAGGTTTTAAAATCAAAATTCATAGGAGGTTAATCAATGGTTGAATATTCGGGAATCAAGGAAATAATAAAACCGGTCAATCTGGTATATAAGAAATCTGAAATAATGACAGAGAATACCCTGTCGTATTGCCCGGGATGCGGACATGGCACAGCTCACAGGATCCTGGCCGAAATAATCGGGGAGGAGGGTCTTCAGTCGGAAGCAATCGGTGTGTCTCCTGTAGGATGTTCTGTCTTTATGTATAACTATCTGAACATCGACTGGCAGGAAGCTGCACATGGACGTGCTCCTGCAGTGGCAACAGCAATAAAGCGTCTTTTGCCGGAGAAGTTTGTTTTTACTTATCAGGGCGACGGTGATCTTGCTGCTATAGGTACGGCAGAAACAATACATGCATGTAACAGAGGAGAGAATATCCTGATTATCTTTATTAATAATGGTATCTATGGAATGACAGGAGGACAGATGGCTCCCACCACACTGCCAGGCATGAAATCATCGACCTCACCATATGGACGAGATGTAAGGACAATGGGATATCCACTCAAAATAACTGATATAGTTGCAACTCTTCCAGGATCATATTATGTTACACGCCAGAGTGTTCATACTGCGGCGAATGTAAAGAAAACAAAAAAGGCGATCAGAAAAGCCGTTCAGTATCAGAAGCTTAATAAGGGTACGTGCCTCGTGGAAATAGTTTCAAACTGCCCTTCAGGCTGGAAGATGACACCTGTACAAGCTAATAAATGGATGGAGGAAAATATGTTTCCCTATTATCCTCTTGGAGATCTTAAAACTCCGGAAGAATAGTCAATTCCAATTAATAAAGAAATTCATAATAAAATGACTGAGGAAATAATTATTGCCGGATTTGGAGGACAAGGCGTTCTTTCAATGGGAAAAATAATGGCATATTCAGGTGTTATGCAGGATATGGAAGTAAGCTGGATGCCTTCCTACGGCCCGGAGATGCGTGGTGGTACTGCAAATGTTATTGTTATAATCAGCACGGAAAGGATCAGTTCTCCAATAATAAGACACTTCGATACAGCAATCATCCTTAACCAGCAATCGCTTGATAAATTTGAGAACTCAATAAAAACCGGCGGAATTCTCATCTATGATGGTAACGGTATTACAAGGCATCCTGAAAGAAAAGATATAACAATTTATCGCGTTGATGCAACTGAAGAAGCTTCGAGGATGAACAGTCCGAAAATATTCAATACGATTGTCCTTGGAGGGTTCCTTAAAATAAAACCTATTATCAGGATCGAGAATGTTATTAAAGGACTGAAGAAATCATTGCCAGAAAGATATCATAATCTTATTCCAATGAATGAGAAAGCTCTGATAAGAGGCGAAGAGATCATTAAGGAGATTCAGAAAGCAAAATTGTAAATATAGGCTAACAAGTCAGGACGCAAGACTCAGGGAAGAATAATTCCGTGTGTGTTGTTTTGTCTGCTTGAAATAGGATTACTTTTCATAGAAATGCATTTCCTCTATGTACCTCCATACTAATGGCGAAAGGAAATAGGACATATTTTTCCCCATTTTAATACCGTTCCTGATGAATGTTCCCGATATTTCAATCAGCGGAGCGTCAACCCTGTGAATATCAGCGGATAAGAGTAATTGATTAAGCAGGACAGAGTCAGGCTTTTCCGAATTCGGACGGGGATAGACATATATAGGGTATTTACTTACTAGCTGAGCTGCATTTTTCCACTTATGAAGAGTGAGCAGATTATCTTCACCCATTACCAGGCAGAATTGGTTCTTTGGATGCTTCTCATTTAAATATGTCAGTGTATCAATAGTATAGGAGGGAACCGGTAATTTGAATTCAATATCTGACACTTTCAGCCTGTCGTTATCTCCTGCAGCCAGTTGTGTCATATGATAACGGTGATGATCAGCAAGCAGAGTCTCTTTCTTTTTAAGAGGATTATGAGGACTTACCACGAACCATATTTGGTCGAGACCGGCGAATTCCGTCATGTAACCGGCAATGGCAATATGGCCTATATGAACCGGGTTAAAAGATCCAAAGTATAAACCAATTTTTGCCATCTCAATAACATGTATTAGCTTTTCAGAAATGAAGATACAATTTTCAAAGTCTCTTCTTTAGCCTTATCTAACTGGTGATTCAGAATAATCATATCGAACTGATTTGCCAGCTTTAATTCTTCGTTCGCCTTTTCTATCCTGACTTTTATTTTTTCCTTAGTATCAGTTGCTCGTTTTATAAGCCTGTTTTCAAGTTCCACGACTGAAGGAGGCATAATGAAGATTGCGATTGAATCCTTTCCGAACTTCTTTTTCAGATTAATACCCCCTTTCGCATCAACATCAAATAATACATAGTTTCCATTTGCCCATATCCTTTCCATTTCACACTTCAGTGTTCCGTAAAAATGATCCTTATATACTTCTTCCCATTCAACGAATTCATTATTATCAATCTTTTTTTTGAATTCCTCAACTGAAAGAAAAAAGTAGTCTTTTCCTTCTTCTTCATTTCCTCTTTTGGGCCTTGTAGTAGCCGAAACAGAGAACGAAAGATTTAAACCACTTTCGAGCAGATATTTAACTATTGTTGTTTTCCCTCCGCCAGAGGGCGCCGATATTATTACGAGCTTGCCATTCATCTTCTACACCAATGTGCCTTTTAATTATAAAACATTTAAAGTTTGTTCTTTTATCTTTTCGAGCTCGTCCTTCATCATCACCACCAGTTTTTGAATTGAAGCATCATTTGCTTTTGAACCGATAGTGTTTATTTCACGGCCAATCTCCTGAGCGATGAAGTTCAAAATCTTTCCGTTTGGAGATGGCGTGTTGATAGTCTCAATGAAATAATCACAGTGAGTTTTCAGCCTGACTTTTTCTTCATTGATATCATATTTTTCAAGATAAAAAATAATTTCCTGTTCAAACCTGTTCTTATCGACTTTGTCGGGGCCAAGGTTCTCATCCAGAAGTGACATCAGCTTCTCCCTTATTTTTAGTATTCTTCCGGCTTCAAAGCTACGGATCTCATCGAGCAGCAAAAGAATTCTACCGATACATTTTTTAAGATCCGTCATTATCGAATTACCCTCCTCAATTCTGTACAGATCTAACATTGTGACTGATTCAATGATCTGATTCCTTACTATTTCCCATTCAGTATCCGAGATTTCAGGTTTTTCGGTTTTAAGGGTGTCAGGAAGTTTCATTATAGCGCTAAAAATCTGATCATCAAGGTCTATTTTGAGCTCACCAGCAATTTCTTTGAACTGGTTATAATAATTTCTGACCGCTGATTTATTTATAACAGTAACTACTTCATCATCGAGCATATCAAAATAAACTGTAAAATCAATTTTCCCTCTGTCGAGTTTCTGACTTATGAGATTTCTGATTTCAGGTTCTTTCTCTTTATATAACCAGGGTAATTTAGTATTCAGATCCAGTTGTTTGGAATTGAGTGATTTTATCTCAATTGTTATTTTTTTTTGCGGAGTTTCAGCAACGGCTTTTCCATAGCCTGTCATGGATTTTATCATATCCTAAATATTTTTAATACAAATTTGAAGCGTGTGTAAGTTAGAAAATTCCCTTCATAATTACTAATATAGCTATGCAAACCTATCATTTCTAGAGGTTCATAATTTTTCAAGTCTGACAGTAAAATGCCTCATAATAGGTGCTTCCCAATTAATTTTAATGCCTTTTTTTATCTGATTTCTTCTTTCGAAAACATTCCGAATCACTGCTGCAACATAATCCATATGATTATCAGTATAGACCCTTCTTGGTATAGCGAGTCTGACCATTTCAAGTTCAGGAAACCTGTTTTGTCGGGTTACAGGGTCCCTGTCGGCCATCAGAGCGCCTATTTCTACACCTCTCACCCCGCCTTCAGTGTAAATCTCAATCGCCAGCGTCTGACCTGGAAATTCTTCTCTTGGAATATGAGGAAGGAACCTTTTTGCGTCAATAAATATAGCATGTCCCCCGTATGGTTCGAGACTGGGAATCCCGTATTCCTTTAGTTTTGAGCCGAGGTATGCAACCTGGTTTATCCGCGATTTGAGATATAAGAATTCCGTACCTTCATAAAGTCCCTGGGCCAAAGCGTTCATATCCCTGCCCGACATACCACCATAGGTTATAAATCCCTCATATATAATATTATAAGTTGAAGCCTGCCTGAATAATTCTTCATCCCTGAAACCGATAAAACCACCCATGTTCACAATAGCGTCTTTTTTTGAACTCATGGTCATGCCATCGGCATAAGAGAACATTTCCCTGGCAATATCCCTTATCTCCTTATCAGCATATCCTTCTTCCCTCAATTTAATAAAACAAGCATTCTCTGCGAATCGTGCAGAATCAATAATAAGCTTCACACCATATTTTAGTGAGAGCTTTCGTACCTCCCTGAGATTTGACATACTAACCGGTTGTCCTCCTGCTGTGTTGTTAGTTATAGTAACCAATATACATGAGATCTTTTCAGATGGATTGGTTTTAAGTAAATTCTCCAGTTTTTTAATATCGACATTGCCTTTAAAAGGATGCCAGCTTATTGGGTCAGCAGCATCGTCGATTGTGCAATCGACTGCTGTCGCTTTTCTGAATTCAATATGTCCTTTTGTTGTGTCAAAATGTGAGTTACCTGGCACCAGATCTCCCTCTTTCACAAGAACAGAAAAAAGAACGTTTTCTGCAGCTCTTCCCTGGTGAGTAGGCAGAAAAAAGTCGAATCCTGTTATATCTTTTATAGCCTCTTTAAGTTTATAATATGAGCTTGCTCCAGCATAACTTTCATCTCCAAGCATTATTGCTGACCATTGTTTGTCGCTCATTGCACCTGTACCTGAATCTGTAAGCAGATCAATACAGACTTGTTCAGATTTAAGATTAAAAAGATTGAACGAAGCATCTTTTATCCAGTTTTCTCTCTGCTCTTTTGTACTGGAGTATATATTTTCGACCATTTTGATTTTAAATGGTTCAATGATTGGTAATTCCATTATAGAATGATTTTAAATTAAATAATTATCGTTAATTAATTTACTTAAATACAGGGTTAAAGCCCTTAATAAATTTACACGATGTATTCAGGAATAGAAGAAAAAATTGAGGAGAAGAAGCCGGTATTCGCGCCTTATTCTTAGTATACGAAAAAGAAATCTCTGTTTTTGATATTCTTGTATATATCAATGAGACTATTTGACGTTAATGTAATACAGTATTTCAATTTTGAAAATTATTTCTGTAAAATTAAAATTATTTTGTGATATATTCAACCATGAAATCTGATCTGAAAAATATTAAATCATGAGAGTTCGAGTTCTTAATTTATTTTTTACGCTATTATTTTTAAACATCTATATATCAGTTTTTTCGCAGGAGAATATTAAAGATTCAACAAATACGGAAACTTTGATCGATTCCTTAAAAAAGTCGGGTCTGATTTTTGGCATTAATAAGGAGAAGCCGGATATTGTGCTTTCAACAGACCAGGCATTAATATATCTGCAGCAAAGATTTCATTCTAAATCGTGGAAAGATCCACATGATCCGTTGAGGCAGGCGTTTGGACGCCTGATCTATGAGGCCGCTAATCCACCTTTCGATACTCTGAAGGAAATGCTCTCAAAATATCCATATGATTCGCTGAGTATTCCATGGAACAAATTTTTTATATATGAGCCTCTCCGGCTCAGGATCCCGGTTATTTCCAAAGCTGAGTTTAATAAAGGTTCTGATTCCATTGTAAAGCCTGACTCCGGTAATTATACCATGAAAAATGACTCGCTTGTCTTAAGCTCTTTTGAGAATAACAAATCACCAGACCTTTTAAAGCCTGTTTCAGGATTCAAGGATACAACGATTATGGTTATAATTGATACGCTGCATGAGGTGAATTCATCATATTCAGCATTCCCATTCAGATATTTTAATTTTCCTTTTCAGGGTGATTCCATCAAAGCCGCAGTAAAGTCGTTACTAAATTATCTGAGTGATCGCGATTCTACAATAATCAACTTCACGGGTATCGGGCATGATACTATCCCGATAATGCTTAATTCAAAAGCAGGGAGGGTAATGCGTTACTGGCTGAAAAACGAATTCTCCGATTCGGTTACTATCTGGATAGGCAATCCATCAAAAAATACTATAGGTCTTTACCTTGAGCAGGGAGTCAATTTCAGGAGACCTATGAGACAGGAAAACAATCTTAAAGCAAAAATTAATGTTAAATATCCGGATAATTCAAAATTGCTTGATCTTCAGAATATTATCATAAGATCGCAATATTGGAAATACCATAATGAAGCTTCATTCGTTCTCAACCAGGCCTCTCTTAGTAACTGGGTCAAAGGAGGGGAGAGCAGTATTTCGACTGCTTTGGATATAACGGAGTATGCTGACTATAACAACAAAAAGAAAAAGATATCCTCGAATCACTTTTTAAGGCTTAATTTCGGATATATTGCGACAGGAACGGAAGGTATCAGAAAAAACCTGGATCTTCTCGAAACAAACTCAAAATTTAATCACAAGGCATTCGGAAAATTTGATTTCAGTGCTATTATGCTGTTCAAAACACAGATAGCCAGGGGTTTGAATTATTTTAAAACGACAGCCGGTAATGATACCTCAAATATGGTTTCGAAATTCATGAACCCTGCTACACTTACGGTAGGTTTGGGTCTCGATTTTAAACCAAATAAGACCACATCAATCAACTTTTCTCCATTTTCATATAAGGGAACTTTTGTGACTGATACTATTCATATTGATCAGACTCAGTATGGTATAGCAAAAAACCGGAAATCGCTGAATGAACCAGGTGTGAGCTTTATGATTTCCAATGAGTTCAAGCCAATAAAAACGGTTTCGATAATTAACAGGGTGCAGTTATTTACTAATTACATTCATAACCCTCAGAATGTAGATGTTGACTGGGAAATGATAGCAACAGCTAAATTGAACTGGTTCACTGATGTAAGGTTCAATACCCACCTGATTTTTGATGATGATACCAGAACAGGAGAACAGTATAAAGATGGACAGCCTGTCCTTAACCTTGACGGAACTCCTAAGAAAACAGCCAGGATCCAATTTAAAGAAATGCTGGGTTTTGCTCTGTCATTCAGGTTTTAGGAACAAGACAACGGCTCTGCAGCACAACAGGGAGAATAACTGAAGAATAGAAATTTAAACCATTATGCCTTGGCTTGTCTTTAAAGCTCCTTCTGGTATATCCTGAATTTCTTTACAACCTTGCATCCGACTCGTTCATATTCCCCTCTCATCTTGGCGTTATTTTCAAGAACGAGATGACTGTCCAATGTATCCATATTATGCTTAATACCCGATTGCAGGATCTTAACCCCCATTAGCACATCAAGACCTTTTCCTCTGTATTCCTTCTTCACTCCACCAAGCATCATGAGTAGTTTTTTTGATCTTTTGGATTCCTGGAGGATTTTAAATATCCCAAACGGAAAGAGCTTTCCATTAGCCCTTTTTATGCCTTTGCTGATATCCGGCATACCAACTGCAAAGCCAACTAATTTTCCGTTTGCTTCTACAACTTTTACAAAGTTCGGATCGAGAATCGGGAGGTATCTTGCGGCAAAGTCTGTTTTTTCCTTATCGTTAAGTGGCACAAATCCATATATCTCAGCAAAGGTTTCATTCATAAGCTCAAGGACATCAATAATATATGGTTTGATCTCCTTTTTAGATCCGAATTCAATGATTCTGTATTCTTTATTGGCTTCAAACCTGGATAACACTCTTTCATAAACAAGCGGAAATTCTTCAGGAATTTTACCCAGGTAATCTACCAGATCAACCTTTTTTTCATAACCTTCCTGCTCAATAAGCTCAGGCATATATTTTGAGTTATTGGGAGCTGTCATAAACAGAGGATATTCAAACCCTTCTATCTGAAAGCCCTGTGGATCCTTATCAGAAAAACCCAGCGGTCCGATAATTTTTACCATCCCGTTTTGTTTAACCCACTCTTCGATCCTCGATAAAAGAGCATGAAAAACTTCTTTGTCATTATAGCACTCCATGAAACAGAAACGGCCATGCTGTTCATTATTAATTTCATTATACCGTTTATTAATAATGCCCATTATCCTGCCAACCGGCTTGCCATCCCTGTAAGCCAGTAACAGCAAAGCATCAGCATATTTGTATGATTTGTTCTTCTTTTTGTCATATAACTCCCATTCATCCATATAGATAGGAGGAAGCCAGTCAGGTTCGTTTTTATGGACCTTTTCAGGTAGATAGATGAACTCACGGCGGTCCTTTCTTGTAAGAACCTCTTTAATAACTAATTCCCCCATATATGTATGTATTTTATTGTGCCAAGAAACAAAAAATCTTTAATAAGAACAATTCATTGGTAAATAAAATTAACTATTTAGTTTCTTAAAAAAAGGTCGAGTATAACGAAAACAGCAAAAATAATGCTTGCAATTCCATTTGTTGTACCAAAAGCCATTGTTACCTTACTGATGTCATCATGTTTTACAATGCTATGTTGATAGACTAACAAAAGAGTAAATAATGAAGCGCCGATCCAAAAAAACACGCCACTCTTACCATACAGACCTGCTGTAAGAACAAGCAAAAAAGATGCAATATGTACCAGGATAGAAATAACCAGAGCTTTCTTCCTACCGGCAGCTGACGGAAGTGAGTGAAGTTCTGTTAATCTGTCAAACTCATCATCCTGCAATGCATAAATGATGTCAAATCCGCTTACCCAGCTGAGTACAATAAATGAATAGATAAGTGGAAGAATATTAAATTTCCCCGTAACTGAAATATATGCACCAATTGGTGCCAGACTAAGACCCAGTCCGAGTACAAAATGACATAGAGCTGTAATTCTTTTAGTAAGGCTATAACCGATAATGATCAAAAGTGCTACGGGTGAAAGAAACAGGGTTAACCTGTTAATGAAACCGGTAGTAACTATGAATAGAAGTGCATTGAGTACTACGAATACTGTTGCAGCTCTGGCACTAATGGTGCCGGAAGGGATCTCCCTCCTGCTTGTTCTGGGGTTAAGAGCGTCAAACTTTCTGTCAGCCAGCCTGTTGAATCCCATTGCAGTGTTTCTCGCAAAGACCATGCAGAGAATTACCAGAAGAAGCAACCTGACGCTAAAACTAAATTCTGGTCCCGATACGGCAAGCGAGAAGCCTATAAGTGCGAAAGGCATTGCAAAGACAGTATGACTGAATTTTACAAGAGAGAAATAGTCGCGGATGTTTCTGAGAGGAACGATCATTTTTCGAGAAGCTTCCTGTATGTTTCATAACTGCTGTCTCCAAAAGTAACAAAGATTACCTTTTCGGGATAGCTGTTTTTCGAAAGGAATTTTTTTGTCTCATTAACAGCTATAATTGCTGCCTGGTCTATAGGAAATCCATAGGCTCCTGTTGAGATCCCGGGGAAAGCAATAGTCTTGATTTTCTTTTCTTTGGCGAGAGAAAGGCTGGTATTATAACAGGAAGCAAGCAAGGCATGTTCATCACGGGAACCACCATACCATACAGGACCTACAGTATGAATAACATGTTTTGACTTCAGCCGATAGCCTTTGGTGATTTTTGCCTGACCTGTTTCGCATCCGCCAAGTTTCTGACACTCCGCAAGAAGATCAGGACCTGCTGCATTATGGATTGCCCCATCCACTCCTCCGCCTCCCAGCAGAGAGTTGTTGGCTGCATTCACAATTGCATCAACATCGAGTAATGTAATGTCTCCTTTGATCACTTCAAGCCTGTTCATTATCTATCTGATCTGTGCATTAAGTTCTTTTTCAAAGGCATTAATGAGATTATTCATGATCTTGTCGATATTCTTGTCTGTCATTGTTTTGAGATCATCTCGAAGCAAAAAGCTCACTGCATATGACTTCTTGTTTTTACCTAGAGTATCGCTTTCATAAACATCAAAAAGATTAATGTCGTGAAGTACGTTCTTTTCAGTCCTGAAGGCAATATCTCTGATTTGTGCGAATCTGATATTTCTGTCGAGAAGCAATGCAAGATCACGCCTTACTGATGGATACCTGGGCAGCTCGTGAAATGCAACAGAATGATTTTTAATCATTTTCAGAACCATATCCCATTCAATATGACCCCAGTAAACATCCTGTCCGATATCAAATTTTAACAGATATTTTTTCGAAATACGGCCGGCTTCGGCTACAACTTTATTATTGAAAAGATAAGTGGACGACTCTGTAAAATATTTTTTATCGGACTCAGCTATCGTTAAACTTTCCGGGTTAATTCCCAGCCTGATGAGAATCATTTCTATTGACGATTTAACGTTGAAAAAGTCTGTAGGGCTGGTTTTTGAGTTCCAGTTCGGTCGTCCGGTATTCCCCGAAATAAAGAGATCGAGACAAGTCTTTTCAACATAATCAGATGCTTTAGGATATGAA
>DCFT01000232.1 GCA_002319885.1 Bacteroidales bacterium UBA1797 | reverse complement strand
TGTAAGCGGTAATTACAAATGCAGGTTTTCGGTAAATAGGAATGCAAGTGTTTCTGCATCGTTAATTACCGATTTTCAAAGAAACATCTCTTAAAGAACATCATTTTCAAAGATAGTTTTTCTATTTTCCAGCCGATACGATTTGCCGGATAATTTTACTACTTCGCACTTAAAAAGCAAACGATCAAGGATTGCTGCAGCCAGTACTTCATCATCCAGTACTTTGACCCATTCATCAGGACTTTTGTTAGTTGTAACGACAATCGAGGCATTCTGGTGAAGGTGATCGATAAGATTGAACAGCGTTACTGATTGTTTTCGTTCAATAGGGAACATCATAATATCATCAATGACTAAAAGGTCGGCATTGAGCAAGACCATGTATTCACGGGCAGCCGACTTTGTAATATCTTTCATTTTCAGAAGATGTATTAGTTGTTCCATTGACCTAAAGCAAGCCTTATAACCTTTGAGTAACGCTTCATAACAAAGCCCTGCTGCGATAAATGTTTTTCCTGTTCCGCTGGGACCCATCAGGATAATGTTGAAGTTTTGTTCGAGCCAGATACATTCACGCAGTTGAGTTACTTGCTTTCGGGATATTCCACCAAGATGGTTTTCCTGCCACAGATCCAAGTCGTGATTGGCAGGCAGTTTAGCGTTTCTGAGCCTTTTTGCAAGGTTTTGCTCATTACGGTGATCTATCTCTGCATTAAACAACCCAAAGGCAAAATCAAGATAGCTGATCTGCTTTTGCTGGGCACTAATGAGCAGGTCATTCATGGCACCACCAGCTCCGGCAAGTTTGAGTTGGCGGGCAAGGTTACATAGGTTTTCTGTTTTTGTTTCCATATTCAATTAAAAATTTGTTTGTAATCTGATATACTGCTGGTTTGTGGTTGGATTTTATACTTGCTGTTTTGAAGGTGCAGAACCTCTTTTTGCGATAATGTGGGATCCAACGCTGTTTGTCTGAGAGAGAGCAACACAGGTTCAAAATCAACAGCCTTAGGAAGGTTGTTTTCAAGACAGTAAATAAGGGTCTGATCCATTTCATCTTGTGTGTATTTTTTCCCTGCTGACACGACCATGCTAATTTGATCCCTTGCATAACGGGGCATTTGTTTGTGAATGCTTTCGAGATATACTGCGGCCTTAATCTGATCGGTAAACAAACAGATCGCTTGAGCGATAAGCTCCTTTACCTTCTTGCTATGATCGCGTTTATGGTTGTTGTTTCGAACTTGCTGGCCTTTCAGCAGAGATATCTCATGCCTGGCAATTTCTTCATGGCTAATATTAGAGATGATCAGACAATCATTTTCCTGCCGGACAAATACTTCTGTTTTGGGCTTCTGGAACGTACCATCAGGAACCGTGTAGGAACAGCCTTTAAAATGGATGACATTATCTTTTGTTACGTTGTATGCCGGATGATCTTTGGCAATGGCAAACGGTTGTTTTAAAGAGATCAGATGCTCTTTCTCCAGTTCCCATTCCAGTGCTGGTATTTTTAATGTAGTAGAATGTACCTTGGCATTAGCTGTTCTTCCTAACCAATCAATCGCCTGGCTGTTAAGAGCCGGAATACTATAAAAAATTCGACCCCTTAGAAAGTTGTACTTGATATATTTTATTACGTTTTCTATTTTCCCTTTGCTCTGAGGATCACTTTTGCGACAGAAACGGACCTTAAATGGTCGGCGCTGACAATAGGCCCGGAAAGCCTCTGTGAGGATCAAATCGCCTCTATTTTCATTCACCAGAAGTACTTTGTCCTGGTCATAAACAAGTTCGTGAGGATAACCTTCAAAAAATATGAAAGCAAGTTCATGTTCTTCAATGGCTGTTTCAGAGATAAAGGGATGCTCTCTGAAAAATACAAACTTGAAGCGTGAACGCGATAAAACCATTGCAAAGAAGTAAACCTTTTTACGCTGGCCATCGACATCAGTCATATTATATTCGCCAAAGTCAACCTGAGCCTGCTGTCCGTAAGGCAGCTGCTCTACCTGGCTGTACTCTCTGGTGTCAAAGATCTTTAGCAACTGATGCTTATTGCGAACATACAATACGAAGTTGTAAACGGACTTGATACTAACCTGTGGAAAGTTGGGATAATGCTCTTTCAACCAATCGTGCACCTGGGCAGAGGACGCCTCCAGACACAGTTCCAGCCGACTCTTGATATAGTCCTCATATGGTGCAAGTTTCTTTGACCTGGTAGATAAATGCTGCTGAAAATCTAAATACTCTTGTTCGCTCATTCTTAGCAATTTTTTAACCGTTCGGGTGTCCATCCCCATAAATGAAGCAATCTGAGGTGGTGTCATACCCTTACGGTGCCTGTGATGTAATTCGTGATACATAATCCATTTATGATCAAATTTATTCATAGCTGACTGGTTTGGTTTAAGTACCAAAAGTCAGATTAATTTCTTTGAGGATTAAGAGCAATTTGCCCTCGGGCAAATTGCTCTTAATCCTCCATCTTTTCTATTGAAATGGATCTTAACGAAGAGTAATGACTTGCATTCTTATTTACCGAATACTTACATTCTTATTTACCGAATACCTGCATTCTTAATTGCCGAAATCTCGCATTGTTATTTACCGTTTACATTTGTTGAACAGTGCCTATTTTTTCATATCTATTGTTAAACTTCAGATTAGCGAATGGTTGGCATTCAATGCCTGTTCTCTTGCCATTATATCTTATTTGGTATGCTTTGCCTGTTTTCAAATCTCAAAAAAAGATTTCTTTCTGGCAATTGCCTTGGTCCCGTTATATTATTATGGTTCCATGGGACTATTTATTGTACCCTGGAACGAAGCCAATGTGTTTTCACAAATTACCCACATTATAATCACTTTAACTTTAATTTGGATATTATTTGTGTTACTGAAAGAATCACGATATGAATCTTTGGGCAAAGGATTACTGATAGGAGTGCTTGTATTTGTACCCGTATTTGCCGTAATTCAAACTTATTCACAGTTGCATATGGCAGAGTTTATGCAAATGCTTCAAAAGGTGCGATAATCTGCAATCATACAATTCTCTTCTCAATACGAGGGAGAATTGTATTTAAATCAGGTTTGTTGAATTAAAAAAACTAAATACAATGTTTGATATAAGAAAAATTCAAGAACAAGTCATATACAATGCA
>DCFT01000124.1:51745-59090 GCA_002319885.1 Bacteroidales bacterium UBA1797 | reverse complement strand
GATAAACCTTGTTGTTGAGCTGATCGATGACGCTGATGAAGCTTTCAATATTGTAACGACAGCAATGAGAAGTGGCAAGAATGTAGTAACCGCAAATAAAATGATGGTGGCTAAACATTTTAAAGAGCTGGTTGAGCTGCAAAAGGCATGCAATGTCTCTCTTCTTTATGAGGCTTCAGCTGGTGCGAGTATTCCGATCATAAGAAATCTTGAGGAGTATTACGATAATGAGCTGTTATACTCTTTAAGAGGCATCCTGAACGGTACCACTAATTATATCCTTACAAAAATGTATAGTGAAGGATTACCCTATGCAGAAGCTCTCAAAGAAGCACAAACAAAAGGATATGCAGAATCAGATCCCACACTTGACGTTGAAGGCTGGGATGCGAAGTATAAGCTCTGTATTATTACAGGTCATGCCTATGGGTTATTTCTTGAGCCGGAGCAAGTCTTTCATTATGGTATAAATACAATATCAAAATTTGATATTCAGTATGCTAAGGAAAAAGGATTTAAGATTAAGCTCGTGCCTTATGTAGGCAAGATAAATGAAAACACTATCACCAGTTTCGTTCTTCCCCGGTTCATCTCATCAGATAAATACCTGTTTAATGTGGATAATGAATACAACGGGGTAATTACTGAGGCAGCTTTTGCTGATAAACAATTTTTCAGTGGAAAGGGTGCTGGTGGTCATGCAACGGGTAGCGCAGTACTGTCGGATATATCAGCTAATTCTTATGGTTACCGGTATGAGTACAAAAAATTCCAGCAGGGGACGATAACTAAATATTCCCGTGATTTCAGCCTCGAAGTTTACCTGAGGTATAATGATGAGAAGGACAGGGAATTATTTGGATTTGAAGAAGTGACGGAATACTTTAGCAGCAGATTTTATAAATATGTTATTGGTGTGGTGAACCTGGAAAGACTTTACGGTTTACGGGAACAACTTCGCAATCTTGATGTTTTTATAGTTAACACAGGGAAAAAGGTAAGAAAATAGGATTCGCTTCTTTGCCTGCCTTCTCTTGTTAGGCCCTGAAGTGAAGTATTCGTGCTTTTGCCAGAGTATTTTTGAGGTGTTTTAGAATTAGACCACCATTTGGTGGGTGGGGTGACATAAAAAAGCAGAAGAAAAGCATAACTTTGCTTTCTAAACAACCTTTTAAACTAATATTATTGAAAATTGAAACAAAAACTTGAAGATATCATTAAACAAAAGATCCTTATCCTCGATGGAGCGATGGGGACAATGATCCAGAAACACAGACTTCTGGAAAATGATTTCCGTGGTTCTGAGTTCAGAGATCATCCTAAGTCGCAGAAGGGGAATAATGATCTCCTTTCTATAACCAGGCCTGAAATAATTAAAGGCATACACAGGCAATATCTTGAAGCGGGTGCGGATATTATTACAACAAATACATTTAATTCCAACAGGATCTCCATGTCGGATTATGGTATGGAGGATCAGGTTTATAATTTCAATTTTCATGCTGCACAGCTTGCTTTTGAGGCAATAATAGGATTTGAAAATTCAATAGAACCGGAAGAACATTATATTGCAGGAACACTTGGACCGACAAATCGTACCGCTTCAATGTCATCGGATGTGAATGACCCGGGTGCCAGGTCAGTATCTTTTGATCAGTTGGTAGAGGCATATTCCGAACAGGCCCGCGGACTTATTGATGGTGGGGTGGATCTTCTTCTTGTTGAAACAATCTTCGATGTTCTTAACTGTAAAGCTGCTCTGTTCGCTATTGATTCTGTCTTTGAAGAAAAGGGTAGAACGCTGCCGGTGATGGTGTCAGGCACAATCACTGATGCCAGCGGGAGAACTTTAACGGGTCAGACTCTTGACGCCTTCATAGTATCGGTGTCACATTTTCCTCTTTTCAGTATCGGCCTTAATTGTGCCCTCGGAATTGAACAGTTACGACCATTTGTTGAGGAATTATCATCGAAGACCGGATTTTATGTATCAGTCCATCCGAACGCCGGGCTTCCGAACCAGTTTGGAGAATATGATCAGTCAGCATCATTTATGGCCGTGATTGCGGAGGATTTTATGCGTGAGGGATGGGTAAATATAATAGGAGGTTGTTGTGGTACTACTCCCCAGCATATACGAAAAATCGCTGAAGCTTCAATTAATTATAAACCGAGATTAAAGCCGGAGATTAAAAAATTTACAAGGCTCAGCGGCCTTGAGGTTCTGACAATTACACCAGAAACAAACTTTGTCAATATTGGTGAACGCACCAATGTATCGGGATCAATAAAATTTGCCAGGTTGATAAAGGAAGAGAAATATGATGAGGCACTGGCAATTGCACGTAATCAGGTTGAAGGAGGTGCACAGATCATTGATATATGCATGGATGAAGCTATGCTTGATTCGGAAAAGGCTATGGTGAAGTTTGTAAATCTGATCATGGCGGAACCTGATATCTCAAGGCTTCCTCTGATGATTGATTCCTCGCGGTGGAATACTATTGAATCGGGACTTAAATGCATTCAGGGCAAATCAGTTGTAAATTCCATAAGTCTGAAAGAAGGCGAAGAAGTATTTCTTGCCCATGCACGTTTGCTTAGAAAGTATGGAGCTGCTGCTGTTGTGATGCTATTTGATGAAGCCGGTCAGGCTGATACATTTGCAAGACGGATAAATGTAGCAGAAAGATGTTACAGACTTCTTGTGGATAAACTGGCATTTCCTCCCGAAGATATAATTTTCGACCCCAATGTACTGGCAATAGCAACCGGGATTGAAGAACATAACAACTACGCTGTCGATTTCATTAAAACGACAGAATGGATTAAGAAAAACCTGCCTTATGCCAGGGTTAGCGGGGGGATAAGCAATCTCTCCTTTTCTTTCCGTGGTACAGATAAAGTGCGTGAAGCCATTCATTCGGTTTTCCTGTATCATGCTGTTAAAGCCGGACTGGATATGGGAATAGTTAATCCGGGAATGTTGCAGGTTTATAGCGAAATAGAACCTGATCTTCTCCATCTTGTTGAAGATGTTGTGTTAAACAGGAGGAAAGATTCCACTGAACGTCTGGTGAAGTTTGCAGAGGGAATTAAGAATGCCGGGAAAAAGGTAGAGAAGGAAGATGCCTGGCGTCAGTTGGGGGTTGTGGAAAGGATCAAACACTCATTGATCAGAGGCCTTGATGAATATATTGACCAGGATGTTGAGGAGGCCAGGCCTCTTTTCAGTCGTTCAATTGAGCTGATTGAAGGGCCATTAATGGGTGGTATGAATGAAGTGGGAGATCTCTTCGGATCGGGAAAGATGTTCCTTCCGCAGGTTGTTAAAAGTGCAAGGGTAATGAAAAAAGCAGTTTCAAAGCTCGCACCGTATATTGAAAAAGAAAGTGAAGGAACAGCAAAGAAAATTGCCGGCAGGGTACTGCTGGCAACAGTTAAAGGCGATGTTCACGATATTGGCAAAAATATTGTAGGGGTTGTACTTTCATGTAATAACTATGAGATAATTGACCTGGGTGTAATGGTTCCGGCAGAAAAGATCATCGATACCGCTATAAAAGTAAAAGCAGATGTTATAGGTCTCAGCGGATTGATAACCCCATCGCTTGAAGAGATGGTTCATGTTGCTTCAGAGATGGAACGGAGAAAAATAGCCATTCCGCTGCTGATAGGAGGGGCAACCACTTCTGAAATACATGCAGCTGTAAAAGTTGCACCTGCTTATTCAAACAGTGTTATTCATGTTAAAGACGCTTCAAAAGCAGCCGGGGTTCTGTCTTCACTTCTTCAGAAAGATAATAGTTCATATGTGTCTTCAATAAAAGCTAAGTATAAAAAGATGCGTGATGATCATAGTTCACGCAAGACAGAAAAGAATCTTATTTCTTTAGATGAAGCGAGGAAAAACAAATATTTTACCGACTGGAAAACTTTCAGACTTTTTGAGCCGAAGAAACCTGGTCTTCACGTTTTTCACGATATAGACCTGAAGGAACTTACCGGTTATATAGACTGGACATACTTTTTCTTTGCCTGGAAGTTATCAGGTAAATATCCTGCAATTTTCAGTGATCCCGTAAAAGGTGATGAGGCAAGAAAATTATTTGATGATGCACAGTTATATCTCTCGAAAATCATCGATCAGAAACTGCTGACAGCAAAAGCAGTTTTTGGATTGTTCCCTGCGGCTTCCGATGGAGATGATGTAAAGGTGTATGCAGATAAAGGCAGGAAAAAGATCAATAAGGTCTTCAGGTTTTTAAGAAACCAGGAGCCGAAAGAATCAGGAGTCGCCAACCTGTCCCTTTCCGATTTTATTGCTCCGGAGTCAGCAGGTTTAAATGATTGGATAGGAGCATTTGTGGTAACGGCAGACATTGATAATGAGGGATTCGGTAAATACAAAGAAGATGATTATGCGACAATAATGATCAGGATCCTCAGCGACAGGCTTGCCGAAGCTCTGGCTGAATGGCTGCATGAAAAGATCAGGAAGGAGTACTGGGGTTATGCAAAAGAGGAGAAGATTTCTGTTGACGATATGCTTAAGATCAAGTATAAGGGAATAAGACCGGCTCCCGGCTACCCTGCCTGTCCTGACCATACTGAAAAACAGGTTATCTTTGACCTGTTGGGAGCTGAAAAAGCGATAGGAGCAACACTCACGGAGAGTTTTGCAATGATTCCTCCGGCCTCGGTTAGCGGGTACATTTTTTCGCATCCGGGATCGACATATTTTAATTTGGGGAAAATTGCCCCGGACCAGTTAAAAGATTATGCCAGGAGGAAAAATTTTACTGATGATGAAGCTGCAAGATGGCTCTCACCAAATTTATGATAACGATTTGAAATGAATGTAATAGAAAAGATTAATAACGCGAAAGGGCCATTATTTACATTTGAACTCCTTCCTCCCCTGAAGGGGCATAGTATCGAAAGGACCTATGCTGCTATTGACAGGCTTATAGAGTTTGATCCAGCATATATTAACTTTACCTCTCACAGGAATGAGACTATTTTACGTGAGAGACCCGATGGCCTGCTTGAAAAAAGAGTAGTCCGGCTCCGTCCCGGGACATTTGCTCTCGCTGCTGCTGTAAAATATAAATATAACATACTTGTCGTTCCTCATGTCCTTTGCGGAGGCTTCACCAAGGAGGAGACAGAAAATGTACTTATTGAGATGAGATTTCTGGGTATAGATGATGTTCTTGCTTTAAGGGGTGATCCCCAGAAAGGTAGCCGAACATTTATTCCGGAGAAGAATGGTCATGCTCATACTTTTCAGCTGGTTCAGCAGATTGTTGATATGAATAACGGTAAATATCTTGAAGATAATCTTGAAAATGCAGATCCGACAAAGTTTTGCATAGGAGTTGCCGGGTATCCCGAGAAACATTTTGAAGCAGCTAACAGGCAGGTAGATATGGAGAACCTTAAACGTAAGGTTGATGCTGGGGCCAGTTATGTTGTAACCCAGATGTTTTTTGATAATAACAAATTTTGCAGATTCAGGGATGAGTGCAGAAAGATAGGGATAACGGTTCCTATAATACCTGGTATTAAACCCATCTCGGCTCTGAATGATATAAAACTGCTTCCTCAGACCTTCCATATCGATTTGCCGAATGATCTTTTTTCTGCAGTTAATAAGTGCAGTAACGATAGCGAGGCAAGAGAAGTCGGAATCGAATGGGCTGTTGCTCAATCGAAAGAATTAATAAAACTGGGTGCTCCCGGAATCCACTATTACACCTTAGGCAGATCCGACAATATTGCAAGGATAGTAAAGGCAACATTTTAAAATAGACTCACGACATACGACTCACGACACAAGGAAATCCTAAGTTAAATTTATTGAAGGATTCCATGAGCCGTGTGTCGTGCGCCCTGTGTCGCTGTTATAATTTAAACGCCTTCTTTATTTTATCCACATAATCGAGTTTTTCCCATGCGAAGAATTCGACCTTTTTCTGATAACACATTTTGCCGTTTCCGTTGAGAGCTTTGGGTTTACTTCCCGGAACCTCGTAATAAACGTCCACTGTTTTTGAGTAACTGTCGCGACCGAAATGCCCATAAGATGCAGTTGGGAGGAATATAGGATTTTTCAGGCCAAAACGCCGGACTATTGAATAGGGCCGCATATCGAAAAGCTTATTGACAGTATCTGCAATCTCTCCGTCGTGAAGGATATTGCCTTTTTTGTCTTTTACTTTGGCAGTACCATAGGTATTTACATAGAGACCAACGGGTTTCGCAACGCCAATGGCATAAGCTACCTGGATCAATGCCTGATCGCATACTCCTGCAGCTACAAGGTTTTTTGCAATATGACGTGCCGCGTAAGCAGCTGATCTGTCAACTTTTGAAGAATCCTTGCCTGAAAACGCACCTCCGCCATGAGCTCCGTGGCCACCATAAGTATCAACAATTATTTTACGTCCCGTTAATCCGGTATCTCCATGCGGACCTCCAATGACAAATTTACCTGTCGGATTAACCAGTAATTTATAATCGTTTGAAAAAAGCTTCTGAATTCTTGCAGGAAGTGTTTTTATGACTCCTGGAATAACGATTTTAGCAAGATCTTCTCCTATTTTCTGTTGCATTGCTTTTTCAGCGACCAGTTCTGCCTTGTGTGATTTATCTTTTGGAAGAACAAACTCGTCATGCTGTGTACTGATTACTATAGTGTCGATCCTGAGTGGTTTATTATTATCATCATATTCAACAGTGACCTGCGATTTGCTATCGGGTCTCAGATATTTCATCTGTTTGCCTTCATGCCTGATTGCCGCCAGTTCCTGGAGAAGCCTGTGGGCCAGTTCAATTGTTAATGGCATATAGTTATCCATTTCGCGGCAGGCATAACCAAACATCATACCCTGATCCCCTGCTCCCTGTTCTTCGGGATTAGCACGGACAACACCCTGGTTTATATCACTCGATTGTTCGTGTATCGTAGAGATCACACCACACGAATCACAGTCGAAACGGTATTCTGCTTTTGTATATCCAATATTACGTATTACGCCTCTGGCACTCTCCTGGTGGTCTACCCAGCCGGTCGTGCGGACTTCACCACCGCACACAACGAGTCCGGTTGTTACAAATGTCTCGCAGGCAACTTTTGATTCAGGATCCCAGCGAAGAAATTCGTCAAGCAAAGAATCTGATATTTGATCGGCCACTTTATCGGGGTGACCTTCTGAAACTGATTCGGAAGTAAATAAATATCCCATAATAAAATTATTAGTTTATCATTAATTAAAATACAGGAAAAGCCGGTTGATTGTAAAAAGGGAATTATAAGCGGTTTAGCATTTTTTTCCTGTGG
>DCFT01000124.1:26069-51478 GCA_002319885.1 Bacteroidales bacterium UBA1797 | reverse complement strand
GCAATCAGCACAAATCTTTCCACTTGTTCAATAAGGTACAAAGGAACAAAAAAAATACGGATTAGAAAATTTCAGAAAGAAAAATCTCTTACAATCATTATTTGTATTCATTATCCACTTCCTATACTTTCCTGGTGAAAGGAGTTATAAAAATCATTGGGATAGTTGATTTTTTTTTACCACAAAGGTCACAAAGTCCCGATAGTTATCGGGATAACACAAACCTGCCGGCAGTAGGCAGGCAGGGTTGTGGTTAAAGGATTTCGACTTTTTTAACAGCTTGCTAAAAGTGCCAGGTATCTTATCCGTTTGTAAGCTGTCTGAAAACTTCTTCAAGGTTATTTTCCTTTTTTTGCAGCGACAGCACTGTGAGATTGTTTTTCACTGCAAAGTTGAATATTGAAGGTCGTATATCTTCGTTGCCTTCTGCTTCAATGACCCAAAGATTAGACCTGATGTTTCTTACTGTACTTACATTTGGAATACCGTCAAGCGATGACTCAGTAATGTCTTTATCGAATTCAACTTCGATAAGTTGTCTGGGGCGTTTAATAATGGAATATATTTTGCTCTTTTCTTCATTAGCAACAATGATACCTTTATCGATGATTATTACCCTGTCGCAAATTGCTTCAACCTCCTGCATAACATGTGTTGAGAGCATAACGGTTTTTTCCTTTCCGGCTTCTTTTATGAGATTCCTTATCTCCACTATCTGGTTAGGATCGAGCCCGGTGGTAGCCTCATCGAGTATCAGCACAGCAGGATTATGTATAAGAGCCTGGGCCAGTCCAACTCTTTGCCTGAATCCTTTTGAAAGAGAACCGATCTTTTTGTTCTGTTCAGGGGCGAGTCCGGTCAATTCAATTATATTGTCTGTCTGAATTTTTCCCGGCAGGTGTGATTTATAGACAGATGCTACGAAGCCAAGATATTCCCTGACATACATTTCAGGGTAAAGAGGATTATTTTCAGGAAGATAGCCAATCTGCTTTTTGACTTCCAGATTATCAGCTTCAACCGGAAGACCATTGACGATCACTTTTCCTGAGGATGCAGGGATAAAACCGGTAATGATCTTCATCATTGTTGACTTACCGGCCCCATTTGGACCAATAAACCCGACAATTTCACCTGTCTTTACTTCAAATGAGACATTATCGAGAGCTTTCTGGTCGCCATAATATTTCGAAACTCCCTGAACAGCAATGGACATGATCTGGATATTATAATTTCATTATCGGAGGTAAAGATAATGAAGGGGATTCTATTATGATCCCCAGCCGCCCATAAATTGACCGACATTGGTAAACGACGCCAGCGGATTCACACAACAGACAGGAATCTTCGAGCTGTTGGCAATGATTTGTTGTTCGGAGGCGCCTAACATATAATCGGCAAAAGTTATATTTTTAGTGGTAACAATGAGGATCAGGTCGGCATTTATCTTTTGTGCAAAATCAATGGTCTGTTCTGCATACTTACCTTTTGGCATATCGTGTATCTCATATTCTATATTGTTTTGAATGAGGTATCTGACAGCAAAATTTACATTGGTTTTCGTTTTTCTCAAGATAGTTTTATCAGTACTTACCGAAACGAGCATATGAATTTTCGAATCGAAATATTTCCCCATAAAAATGGCCATCTTAATCTTTCCTTTATTCTCGCTCCTGAAATCAACAGGGAAGACAATATTATGATACTTTTCCTGATCAGCCGGAGGATCCTGAATAACAATAAACGGGATTTTGGATTTAACTATCACCTTTAATGCCCAACTGCCTGTAAGTTTTTGCATCCCTTTCATTCCATGTGTACCCATAACCACCAGACTGGCTTCCACCTCATTTACATATTCTGCAATAGCAGTGAATATGCTCCCCTTTGAAACATGATAGGAGAGAGGGATATTATATTTTTTACCATTTTCTTCAACCAGTCGTTTTAAAAGAGTTGTTGTTTCCGTGTAATCTTTGGGTGATATACCTGCATCTACAATATGCAAAAGACAGATATCGTTGTTTACCATACGGCTTATCTTAACCGCATGAGCTAACGCGTTTTCGGCAACATGAGTGAAATCCCATGGTACAACAATAATTTTCTTATTTTCTTCCATAGTTCCTGATTGTTTACTAATTCATATCCAAAGTTATTCAGATTTTGCAATTTTTCAAATCAATTTACTGCGGCAAGCCATGTATTGGGTAAATAAATTAATTTTCAAGTGACCTTAAATGAATATCTAAATTTAATCCTTTTTTGTTATTAGAATTGATTTATATAATAACTTTTTTAAAGGTTAAATATTACTATTTCCTGTCAAATAAACTGAATAAGAAGCCACTAATTAGCAAAAATAGTGCCATAAAGAATTGAATGAAGGTCGGTTTAGTCGTGAAAAATCGGACTACATGTATGCAAAATCAAAATAATGACGGTATCTTCTGCATTTGCGGCTAACATTTTATATTTTTGCAAATCTGATTTTTTTGATATTAAATTTAACTGATGAAACGAATTAAAGTAAAAAGCCTGTTATCGAAACCTTTGTTGGGATCAGAAGTACTTGTTAAAGGATGGGTGAGAACCAAAAGAGGAAACAAAAATATTCTCTTCATTGCTCTGAATGACGGATCAACTATTAACAATATTCAGATTGTTGTGGAAGCAGCATCGTTTGACGAGAATCTTCTTAAAGATATTTCGACCGGAGCATGTATAGCTGTAACGGGTAAGCTTGTTGAATCGCAGGGACAGGGGCAGAATATTGAAATAAGTGCTTCTTCCATTGAACTTTATGGGAAAAGCGATGCTGAAACTTACCCTTTGCAGAAAAAAGGTCATTCAATGGAATTCCTTAGAGAGAATGCACATCTCCGGTTCAGGACAAATACTTTTGGTGCTGTCTTCAGAATAAGGCATGCAATGGCTTTTGCAATTCACAACTATTTTAATGATAAGGGATTCTTCTATCTTCATACTCCGATTATTACCGGAAGTGATTGTGAAGGAGCGGGAGAAATGTTTCATGTCACAACAATGGATCTGAAAAATATGCCTCATAATGAAGATGGATCTGTTGATTATAATAACGATTTCTTTGGAAAAGAAACAAACCTGACTGTTTCCGGGCAACTTGAAGGAGAACTTGGCGCTCTCTCATTAGGTGATATATACACCTTCGGGCCGACTTTCAGGGCGGAAAATTCTAATACTCCAAGACATCTTGCCGAATTCTGGATGATAGAACCGGAGATGGCATTCTACGATCTGAAAGATAATATGGACCTCGCAGAGGATTTTGTTAAATACCTTATAAGATATGCCCTTGAAAACTGCCGTGAAGACCTGGAGTTTCTTAATAGCATGATCGACAAAGCGCTTCTTGACCGGCTTAAATTTGTTGTTGAAAATGAGTTTGTAAGAATAACATATACTGAAGCAGTTTCAATACTTCTGGCTTCAGGAAGGAAATGGGAGTATATGGTTGGCTGGGGTCGCGATCTGCAGGCAGAACACGAAAGGTATCTGGTTGAAGAACATTTTAAAAGGCCCGTAATCCTTACTGATTACCCTAAAGAAATAAAAGCATTCTATATGAAACAGAATGATGATGGAAAGACCGTAAGAGCTATGGACGTGCTCTTTCCGGGCATCGGGGAAATAATTGGTGGTTCTCAGAGAGAGGAGCAATATGACAAACTGCTTAACCGGATAAAAGAATTAAAGTTACAGGAAAAGGATTTCTGGTGGTACCTCGATACACGGAAATTCGGATCTGCACCTCACAGCGGATTCGGTCTTGGGTTTGAAAGATTAATTTTGTTTGTAACAGGAATGTCGAATATACGCGATGTGATACCATTTCCCAGGACTCCTAAAAACGCTGAATTTTAATAAACACGGATCTCTCGGAGACCACTTCAGAATAAAGGTATGTTAAATCAAAGGTTACAGCAGAAATTGCTTCAGAAACTTTCACCTCAGCAGATCCAGATGATCAAGCTGCTGGAAGTTCCTACCTTGCAGATGGAACAGCGTATTAAGAAAGAATTGGAGGAAAACCCGGCTCTTGAGGAAGGTCCTGAGGAAGAAGATATTCCTGGTGAAAATGAAGATGAACAGTATGAAGAAAGTGATAAAGATCAGGAAGAATTTACGCTCGATGATTATATTGAAGAAGACGATATTCCGGAGTATCGGCTCCAGGCAAAAAACTACAGCAAAGATGATGAAAAGAGGAACGAGATCCCATTTTCTGTGGGATTTTCCTTTCATGAACACCTTGAATCTCAGCTTAGCCTGAGGGATCTTAATGAAAAGCAGAAGATCCTTGGAGAATATATCATAGGAAATATAGATGAGGATGGATACCTCAGAAGAGAACTGATAAACATTGTAGATGATCTGGCATTCCTTCAGAATGTTGAAACCACAGAAAGTGAACTTGAAGAGGTACTTGCCATAATACAGGATCTTGAACCTGCCGGTGTTGGCGCAAGAACACTGAGGGAAAGTCTTTTACTGCAACTCGAGAAACGCGATAATTCACTGCCCTCAATGAAACTGGCCCATACAATTCTCTCTTCGCATTTTGAAGAATTCACCAAAAGACATTATGATAAGATCATTTCGAGGCTTGGCATTACCGAAAATGAACTAAAAGCTGCAATAGATGAGATTTTAAGGCTTAATCCCAAACCGGGAGGTGTTTACAGCGATCCTTACAATAAGACTTCACAACCCATTATCCCCGATTTTATTCTAGAGCTCTTAGAAGATGGTTTCGATCTGCATCTGAATTCTAAAAACCTTCCGGAACTGAGATTAAGCTCGGCTTATAGCGAGATGCTTCATTCTTACAGCAAGGATAAAAGCCAAAAAAAAGAGATGAAAGATGCTGTGTTATTCGTTAAGCAGAAAATCGATTCAGCCAAATGGTTTATAGACGCAATAAAGCAGCGCCAGAACACACTGCTGCTCACAATGAATGCAATTCTGGAATACCAGCAGGACTATTTCATCGATGGCGACGAGACAAAGTTAAAACCTATGATCCTGAAAGATGTGGCTGAAATGACGGGCCTCGACATCTCGACTGTCTCAAGAGTAGCCAATAGTAAATTTGTTCAGACTCATTTCGGGATATTCCCTCTTAAGTTTTTCTTTTCTGAAGGACTTCAGACAGATAGCGGTGAAGAAGTATCAACCAGAGAGATAAAACGTATTCTGCAGGATTGCATTGAAAATGAACAGAAACGCCGGCCTTTGACTGATGAGAGTCTGACAGATATCCTTCAGGAAAAAGGTTACCAGATAGCTCGCCGGACTGTAGCCAAATACCGTGAACAACTTAATATACCTGTTGCAAGACTAAGGAGAGAGATTTAATGTACTCATCACGCAGATCCCACTCTCCGATTCATAAAGAGGGGATGGGAGTGAGTTCAATCGAAAAGGAATTCTTAAATAGGAATTGTTATTACAATAAAATATTTATTACTCAATGGAAACTGAAAAACCAAAAGATCAACTGGTAAAACTGGCAAAAACAATTTCCATTGTTTTTCATCCGCTGCTGATGCCTGTTTATGGAATGATGATCATTTTTCTGTCACCAACTCTTCTGGGGTATCTTCCTTTTAATGTGAAGAAGTTATTGATTTTTATCATGCTCATTAATAATGTTTTGTTACCTCTTTCTTTATTGCCTTTTTTTATTCAGAGAAGAATCATCAGCTCCTGGACTTTAAGCGAAAGAAAAGAAAGGACTTTACCGCTTATAATTATTACACTCCTCTATGGTGTCACTTCATATATTATCTTCCGTTACCCTATGCCTGTCTTTTTTAAGTCATTTATTTTTGCTACCGTATTTCTGTCGGTTATTGTTACTCTTATTAATTTATGGTGGAAGATTTCACTTCATTCAGTTGGTGTCGGAGCTCTTATAGGTTTGGTAATAACGCTTTCTTATAAGATGCTGACTCCTTTGGATTGGTACCTTATTTCAGCTGTATTAGTAGGGGGACTGGTTCTTTCATCCCGGTTGAAACTCAATCTGCATAGTCCGAAACAGGTTTGGATAGGTCTGGCAACCGGATTTTTCGGATTAACTCTTTTTATGTATTTTTTCTAAGAGCTCCTTCAGAGCATCATTTAACAGAATACTGCTTTGTCTGTTTAACTCAACCTGCAATAATGGTTTATCATTCCGGAGTATTAATCCTTCCTTAATTTCATCCTGGGAGACAGTACGAAACCATCCTTTTTCAGAAAGGTATTCTGCAAGGTATTCCTGTTCGGTCTGACCAGACGTTGGAATTATCAAAGCAGTGCAGTTCAGGCTGACGAGCTCCATAATAGTAGTATATCCGGCTCTTGTAATGATACTGTCGCTGCTTAAGATCATTTCTTTCATACGTCTGGCTGGCAGGTGATTATAAAAAGTAATGTTTCCATTCCTTGCAATTTCACCTCTATTCCCCGGTTTTCCTTCAAATATAATTGTAACAGGCTCCCTGTTTTTAAGAAGTGCTACAATTTTCTGTTTAAAAATTTCTCTCTGCGGTTCCGGGCCTGAAAGGATTACCGTGTTATGACGGAATTTAACGTTATTTTCATCGATGGAATCCAAATGATCAGCAAATCTTGATAGAATTCCTATATACCTTACATTATCGGGTAGTTTGAAGCCATGAGCTAACCTGCCGGATAGATTCAGATCACCAGGCAGATCGGGAATGAAACAAAATGAGTATTTTTTAATGATCTGCCTCTGCAAGAATATTCCTACAGGTTCAAAGAATTTCAGAGAAGGCGGAAATGGGATAAGAGGCATATGAGTTACGTATACTGTCGTTATCTTCCTGTTCCATAACCCGAACCTGTTATCGCTGATAATGATATCAACATCATATTCTGCAATTATTTTCTTTATCTTATAATGTTCTGCAAGTATGTGGTACAGAAGTACCGGAATTTTAAGGAAAAGGGAAAGATATTGCGGAAGTATTTTTGAATAGCGGGGTTTGAAGCCAGAAAAATTTATATATGTTAAACCGGGTAGTTCATTCCGGAAGAGTGAAAGATGTTCTTCCCCGGAAGCTATAATGACATTATAATTTTTCTCCCGAAGGATACTTGCCACAGGGATCATCCTGGCCGCATGACCCAATCCCCATTCTAGCGGACAAATAAGTATGTTGTGATTTTTGTTCAATTTTAACCTGAGACCTTTGTCTTGATACCCATGGATTGTACTTTTGCCGCTATATCTTTCAGTTCCTTCAGAGGTACTTTCTCTAATTTCCCACCCTCCGGTGTATCTCTTGAAATTGTATAGATCATTACTTCAGAAGGATTTATCGTTTTAATCGCCTTCAGCCATGCATTGATTTCAGTGGGAGATGTATTATCAATTTGTTTCCCGTTATGAGTCCCTCGAAGGAAAAGTGTCTGTATTATTACCTTTCCATTAAAACTTTTGAGATTTTTTATAAGCTCTTCAACGCTAACAGGTACCCGAGGTTGGTTATGTAATTTAATGGTGGAATCAAATGCTGAGTCAAGTTTAAGAATGTTCTGATCAACTTTTATTAAAGCTGCTCTTACAGAAGGATTTGAAATTGTAGTTGCATTCGACAACACAGCGATTCTGGCCAGGGGAAAATACTTATTTCTTAAAGATATGCTGTCATCAATTATTCCGGAGAAATCGGGGTGAAGAGTAGGTTCCCCGTTCCCGGCGTAGGTAATTACATCGGGAGCAAGGTTCTTATTTTTCAGATCAGCCAGTTTGTGATCAAGGGCGGCATAAACTTCTTCGCGATTTGGCAAACGTTTGTCTGTTTTTTCAGTATCGTGTGTCCATCCACATTCACAATAGATACAATTGAAATTACAGATTTTATTTTTTGTTGGCAGTAAATTTATACCCAGCGAGTTACCAAGCCTCCTGCTTTTAACCGGTCCGAATATTATTTCATCAAAAAGAAATGTGGCCATAATTGTTTCCCTTTACCGTGTGCAAAATTAGCAATATTTGCAGGATATCCCATTAGATTGGTTCGTCTCCGCTGACTGGCGGATCATCGCAATGACCAAGGATTTTATTTACATTTGGTTTTTTTCCCTGCCTGAAATACCCTTAGTTATAGAGTCATTGCGAGCGTAGCGAAGCAATCTCACAATCCTTTACCGTATTAGGATTATATGTTTTGGTCTGCTAATTAAATGAGTCTCGATACAGAACTCTCAGGCAGTAACTTCATATTCTGCAGGTCAATATCCTGAAGCAGCAGAAGTCCGGGTTTTTTCCCTTTTTCAATCTTTCCAAACCTCTCCTCTTCATTCAGAGCCTTTGCACCATTCAATGTTGCCCACAATATAAGTTCTTCGATTGACAAACCGGGGAAATGCAGCTGGAGTGTTTTTAACTCCTCAAGAATACTTAGATTACTGTTTGAAGCAAGACTGTCGGTTCCGATAACGATTGTACATCCATTCTCAAGAAGCATATTTACAGGGGGTAGTTTATTCTCAATATACAGGTTTGAGTCAGGGCACAGACACCAGTATAAGTTTTCCCTGCCCTTTACTGATCCGATGGTGTCTTTATCTGTATAAAGATTGTGTACAAGAATAAGGTTCCCCGACCCGGTTATCTCATTATTTATTACATCAGCATGGCACCTGGCTATTTCAAGCCTTGAAGGCAACAATCCTGCTTTTCTGTAAGAAGACATAAGAGTACCAGTCTGATTTTTAAGGAAAGCTTCTTCACCAGCTGACTCCATGAAATGAATTGAAGTCACCTTATTATTCAGGCTTTTATTTTTTAAAAGGCTAAAAAGAGACAACGACATTGAATATGCCGAATGTGGGACAAGAGAATATGGAAGTCGCATTTCATTTGCGGTTTCGGCAACTTTCATTATGTCATTAATTCGTTTTTCAGCCTTATCAGGATCAAGACCAAAAACTTCAAGTAAATTAATATAACTCAGGCTGCTCTCTTTTTTTATTTTAAAGGAACCGGAAGTGTTACAGACATCTGCACACAATACTATTCCTTCCTTTAGCATATCCTTATCGGCATTAAATGCGGAGGTGGTTATAGTATCTTTATCGTCATTCCTGGTGTTTCTGATTTGTCCGATAAACGCTCCCAGCCCTGTTTCCTTTGGAATTTGACTTTTCATATGAGACAGTTCCAGGTGACAATGACAATTGACAAAACCGGGAATTATTATTCCATTGTAAAATTCCGTGGAATGTTTTTCACTAAGTTCTCCTCCGGTGTCTTCGATACTGATTATCGTTCCATCATCTTCAGCAGATACAACGGCCCTTTTTAATGGAGGTCCTGAATTAGTAATTATATATTGAGCGGCAAAGTGTTTCATATCCCCGCGTTATTGAACTTAAGGGAGATATTATCTATTGTGTAATGTTTTAAAAGTCCGTAAGAGCGGATATCGGCATCATACAACCAGCCACTTAATTGATTTATAGGATTTTTAATCGCAAAAAAGGTCAAATAGTAGTTATGTGGCCGGCCATCTTTTATGTAATGAATTGTTTTCACGTATCGATTTTTTCCTGTTCCGACACTATCGGGAGAATACATAATCCCAAATGCTTCAGGATTGACCGATTGATCATCAGGAAATAGTGTGACTGTAAATGATAGTGTATAAATGCCTTTCTTAAATAGTGTAATTTCAAATTTGGTTGAGTCACTACCATCCGGGGACGGAGATTCATAAAATTCCTTACCTGTCCATAAATTCAAATTACGGGCATTTTCGCGTGAAAACTCTTTATCAACACCGGCTTCCATTTTGCTTAATTCTCCAAGCACCTGATCATAAATTTTATTCAGTTTTTTGGGTTCCTTCAGAAAATAGTAATGCATTGTTTCGTCCAGGGCCTTTTTAGAATAGCCATGTTTCTCAATAACCTGATAATATGAAGAAATAGAGTCAAATGAAGAGGCCCAGGAATTGATAGAAGGAAGTTCAAGAAGTCCGTCAGCTAAATGTATATCAGTCAATATTGAAACGAGATCTTTTTCGGGGATCAGATCTTTATTGTCCAACTTATTCTTTCTGCTGGAACATGATCCGGTCAGGAGTGAAAACATGATCATAATTATGAAAGCATACCTGATCATAGTAATTTTTTATTTAGGGTTCTTCTCATCCTGTACTTGTAAAGCGGGTTATTCGACAAATATAATATATGATTATCAAAGGTCCTTATTCAGGTATTTTTTTGTAAGGAACCTCACGGGATACCAGGCTGCCCAGTATCCTATTAAAAGTACTGTTGCAGGTACAATGATAAAATCTTTCAGTTTGAGGACTACCGGGTATGAATCCATAATAAGCGATTGACTGTTGAGTTTAACAAATCCGTAAGTCTGTTGAAGCCAGCAGACGATAAAACCTAGAATTATGCCTGAGATTGCACCAATTATTGAGATCAGCCATCCCTCAAAAATGAATATCTTTCTGATAAGATTGTTATCGGCTCCAAGACTTTTAAGTATTTCTATATCGCGTTCTTTCTCTATTATAAGCATTGTAAGTGAACCGATTATATTGAATGAAGCTATAATAAGTATAAGTGTCAGAATGAAGAAGATGGCGAGCCTCTCAGATTTCATGACCTTATAAAATATTGCCTGCTGTTCATAGCGGTTCTGAACTTTAAAGCCTTTGCCGAAAATTTTTGTTATTTTCTTTTGTACTGATACGGGATCGGTGTGTTCTTTGAATTTGATCTCAATTGTTGTGACAGCCTTATCCGTTTCTGTTATCTCACGTGCGAAATCGATTGGGATATATACATATTTTGAATCATATTCCTTTTCCACCTCAAAAATCCCCGATGGAAAAATAAATTTATGGTTTAATGAATTTTCGGCATTAAAATTAGAGGTGCTTCCTGTTTTTCTCGGGAAGATTATTTCCAACGGAGTGATGAAGTTAATCCTGATCCCAAGATATTGGGCGACTCCAAGTCCCGGAATAGCATAGGGCCGTCCTTTAGCATTTCTCAGGGTGAACTCTCCCTCCCACATGGAACTGTCGATATTTGAAACCCTGGCGTAGTTATCATCAACACCCTTAATAGTAGCAATATATTGTCGTGAACCATATTTCAGCAGCGCGTTATCTTCAATTGTCAGAGAATAACACGACAATCCCTCAACATTAGCCAGAAGTTTCAGACGCGTTGTATCAGGAATAAATGTTTTGCCTTCCGATGCCGTTATTTTAATATCAGGATCAAAGGTGTTGAAAATAGAGCTTACCATTCTTTCCAGCCCGTTAAAAACCGAAAGGATAATTATAAGAGCCATAGTGCCAACTGTAACGCCTGCCACTGATACTGCCGAAATAATATTTATTGCATTCCTCGACTTTTTCGCGAACAGATATCTTTTTGCTATGTATATCGAGAGTTTCACTATTCCTGCTTTCTGGCCGTAACCAGTAAGCCGGTTCCGGTTTTATGTGTTAAACAGAGATCAAAAATGTTAAGAATAACTGACACCGGGTAAAAAATCAAATAATAAAAAGGAAGAAGCAAAAAGAATGCATATGAGATATTCAGCATCCTTATCGGATATTTCATTGACAAACGCCATGAAATATTTCCCGGTTTCCCATAAGTGTAAACTGCTTCAATAGAACTGAAACCTGCAAGCAAGAGTTTTTCAGTTATATCCTTAATACTGTATCCATCTCTAACATGTTCATCGATAAATGATTCTTCATTTTCACCGTGAACATCTGAGCCACCCTGGTCCGATGGGGTGGAAATCAGCAATATACCATTGTTTTTTAAAGACTTGTAGAAATTTTTGAAAACCCGCACATCTTCTTCAATATGTTCCATCACATCTACTGACAAGATAATATTATAACAGTCGGTATCGTTAAGGGTTGTGAGATCGCTGGTGTTAAATGAAACCCTGTCGGATAATCCTGTTTTTTCGAAAAACCTGTTACAATCATCTATTTGTTCCTTGTTAATATCAATGGCTTTAATCATCCATTTGTTATTCATCCTGCTCATGCGCCAGGTGTACTGGCCAAAACCCGAACCTGCATCGAGAACCATCGCTGCACCGGGGAATTGCCGTCCGATCTTCCTTAATGCTTTCTTAACATGCCAGGTTCGGAGTAAAAGGAGGTCGAGAAGGAAATAAAGGGTCTTTCGCAGGAACAAAGATCCTGCGAAGAATCTGCCGAGTGTTCTTTTTATTGGCTCGTATTGCATGTATGTTTCAGGATTTAAGCAACTTATCTATCTTGTCAATATAGTCGAGGCTATCATCAATATGGAAAGCAATATCAGGTACAATTCTGAGTTGGGACCTGACTTTATGGCCAAGTTCAAATCTGATTTTTGAACTGTGTTCCTCAATTGACTTGAGAATATCATCCTGATTTACTGCAGGAAAGATACTTATATAAACTTTAGCAAAAGATAGATCGGGGCTAATCCTTACCCTCGTTATTGAGATTAATTTCCCGTGGGCAAATTCATTGCCTCTTTTAAGAAAGATGTCGGCCAGTTCTTTCTGTATTAAGCGTGATACTTTTTTCTGTCTTGTCGATTCCATGGCCTGAATTATTTTAACCGGGCAAAGGTAATAAAAAAATGGCTTAACGTCTCACTAAATCCCTCCCCGGGGATTAGGGACTTAATCTGCTTTTAAATATTGAATTACAAACATTCTTCTGAAACATAAGCCCCCTTTGAGGTGTTTGAGGGTAAAAACCAGAGGAGAAGAAAAAAATTATTAGCTTTGGACAAAATTTTTATTCGAAATTATAATGGACATAGTTGTAAGCGGAATCAGATCAACAGGAAACCTGCATCTCGGAAATTATTTTGGTGCTATAAAAAACTTTCTCAAAATGCAGAAGGAGAACAACTGCTATTTTTTTATAGCTGACTATCATGCGCTTACTACTCATCCTAAACCCGGGGACCTTCACGGAAATATTAAACAGATTCTGGCAGAATATCTTGCCTGCGGGATTAACCCAGAAGTAGCAACTGTATTCGTTCAGAGCGATGTGCCGGAAGTATCTGAATTGTACCTTTTGTTAAATATGAATGCTTATGTTGGAGAGCTGGAAAGGACAACTTCTTTCAAAGAAAAAATCAGAAAACAGCCTGATAATATTAACGCAGGATTGTTAACATATCCGGTACTTATGGCTGCTGACATAATAATTCATAAAGCTAATAAAGTACCTGTTGGTAAAGATCAGGAACAGAATCTTGAAATGACACGCAGATTTGCAAGAAGATTTAATATGATGTATGAGGTAAACTTTTTTCCTGAGCCCGATGCATATAATTTTGGTCAGCAGCTTGTAAAAATTCCGGGTCTTGATGGTACAGGCAAGATGGGCAAAAGCGAAGGGAATGGCATCTTTCTTTCTGATACGCCGGCGGAGATCAGGAAAAAAGTGATGAGAGCTGTTACCGATACCGGTCCCACGAAACCCGGGCAGGAACTCACGGAGCCGGTGAGGAACCTTTTTACTATTATGGATGTGGTCTCAGATAAGGATACCGTAAAATACTTTTCAGATAAATATGCTTCATGCGAGATTCGTTATGGTGATATGAAAAAGCAACTGGCCGAGGATATCATTAAGTTTACTGAGCCAATACGGCTAAGGATTAACGATATACTTAATGACAATAAATATCTATCCAGGATTGTTTCCGACGGTGCTCAGAAGGCCAGGGCGAGTGCATCTAAAACAGTTAAAGAAGTACGCGAAATAATAGGTTACAGGTCGTTTTAAGAAAATAAAAAGCCAGGCTTTCGACCTGGCTGCCCTGTATTTCAGGTATATGATTGAGATTGTGTGTTCAATAACCTTAATTCAAATTCCGTGCCAGAAATAATTGGTTAATCAGGAAATTTAGCTGGATATTGTTAATTCTCTGCCATCAACAGGTATAAGCATTTATTTGCTAAATTTGGATAGCATAAATAAAAATCCGGAAGTGGGAAAAAGGATAGCAATTATTTTGGTGATAATCCTGATTACAGGTCTTGCTATTATGGGATATTTTCTGCAACAAAGCAGAAATAACCTCCGTACCGATCCTTACAAAGCAATTTCTGCTGACGCCTGTGTGGTAATCGAAACGGTTGACCTTAAAAGCTTTCTTAATTCACTCACAACAGGAACGGGATTATTTGGAGAAATAGGGAAGGTAAAAGAACTGAACAGATTTAACCTCGGATTGAAATATCTTGCTGACCTGTTAAACAGGCAGAACTTTAATAGACTTTTCAATGAGGGATCTTCGATTATATCATTTCAAACTGATAAAAAGGGTACTATAGTTCCTCTACTGTCAATGCAGATCCCCGGTGATATAAAAACGCGGCATATTAAAGAGATACTGAGTTCATCGGGTATAAACAATTTAGCTGAAACAACACAAACCGGTATTTCAGTCATCGCTATCCCTTTTTCGCTGGAAAACAGGAAAGACACAGCTTATATTTCGCTGATTTCGGGCTTACTTGTATGCAGCAATTCAAAAGTACTCGTTGCAGAAGCCGCTGTTCAGAATGACAGGAGAAAGGATGTGAGAAATGAACCGGGATTTTCCAGAGTATTAATGGCATCAGGAAAAAATGTTGATAAAATATTTGTGATTTTTCATAATCTTCCTGATTTTCTTAGGCCTATGTTCGTTCAGGGCCGGAATAACATTTCAGAAAAGATTGCCAGGCTTGCCGGAACAGCCGGATGTGATATTTATATCAGTGAGGATGGCCTGGTTTTGAGCGGTTATACCGAAAGTTCAGATTCAACAGAGTTGCTAAATAAGTATAAATTACTCCCTCCAAGGGATTTTCACACTTTTAAGATTCTGCCATCGGCAACAGTACTATTTGAAACACTTGAACTGCCTTCTTTAAAACTTCACATTATGTATGACACTTCCGTGTCGCAGGAAGCATCTGATCTTGCCAGGAAGATAAAACCATATATGGGAGAAGAGATAACGCGTGCTATAATTGATATCAAACGACATACGGCTGCTGATAATACTCTGCTTATTTATGAATTAACAAACCGCGTCCAGGTTGAACAGCTTTTTCTGGAAGAACCTGGCGCTAAAAATGAAACCCTCTATTTTACACCCGATGATCAGACCAAAATCCCTGTTTACAAAACTCCATTTAAAGGTCTTATCAGGGTTCTGCTTCCCGGATTTGCCCCAGATTTTAATGAGACATATTTTGCGTTTTATGACAATTATATGATAACCGGAAACTCTTATGAAACGATCACAAAAATACTTTACGACAACATCCTCAATAAAACGCTAGCTAACGACCTGGTATACAGAGATTTTCAAAACACTTTGCCTAGCCGTGCCGGATATTATTTCTTTTGTATACCCTCGCATATTATAGACTACCTGTCAGAGTTTCTAAATGAAGATATAATTAATGCTCTCCGGACCAATAAAATATCTCTTAATAAAATTCAGGGAGTAGGATACCAGTTTGCATCAAGCAATGGGATGATATATAACAGCATGTCGGTCAAATTCAAGGAAAAAGCCAGGGAAGAATCGACTACGGAATGGGAGACCTTACTGGATACAGTGGCAAGTATTAAGCCATTCTTCTTTACTAATCATATAACCGGTGCAAAAGAGATTTTCATTCAGGATATGAAGAACAATTCTTACCTGATAAATGCTGCAGGACGAGTTCTGTGGAAAGTACCGCTTAAGGAGAGGATTATGAGTACAATTTACATGATTGATTATTACCGGAACGGTAAATATCAGATATTGTTTTCCGGTAAGAATTATATTCATCTTCTCGACAGGAATGGAAACTATGTTGAGAGATATCCTGTCAAACTCCGATCTCCTGCTACAAACTCAATGGCAATGTTCGATTACGATAATAACCTGAACTACAGGCTTTTTATTGCCGGAGAAGATAAGATGATATATTCATATGATAAAACAGGAAATGTTGTCAGGGGATGGAACCTGTTCAGAACAGCAGGAACAGTGAGGGCAGAGATAAATTATTTCAGAGTTTCAGGGAAAGATTATATAGTAGCTGCTGATGAGAGTTCGGTATATTTTCTCGACCGGACAGGGAATAAAAGGCTGAGTCTTAAGGAAGCTGTTACCGTAGCTGCGGGGTCATCCATGCGATTAAACTCCGGATCCGAACCATCGGTGGTTTGCTCTTCTCCCGATGGCACAATACAACATATATACTTCGATGGCAGCGTTAAAAAGTTCAGTATTAAGAAATTTTCGGCTGAACATTCATTTGATCTTTTTGACGTGAATGGTGATGGCTTTGGTGAATATATTTTTATTGACAAAGGTATATTGTATCTTTATAACCATAACAGATCAGAGATCTTTTCGCGTGATTTTGGCTCGGATAAAATTGATGGCCCTATTAACTTTATTTTTTCATCTAACGACAGAAAAATAGGAGTGTTTGACGAGAAAAAAAATCTGATTTATCTGATCGGAAAAGACGGAAAGACAATGACAGGATTCCCTCTCAGAGGAGCATCAATGTTCTCAATAGGGAAATTGTCGGATAAAAACGAATGGCATCTTATTGTAGGGGGAACCGACAGATTCCTTTATAATTATAAATTAGATACAGAAATTAAATGAGAAAGATAATGACAAAGAGATTGTTCCTTTCTATTTCAATGATAATGGCTCTGTTGGTCACAAGTTGCATAAAAAGTACGTATGACATGAGTATGCTTTCGAAAAAAGCGCAGCTCTCACCCACACTGGCATTGTCGGCTGTTAAAGGTGATGTTTCATTCAGTGATATGGTTAAATCGAGCGATACCGTGAGGTTTGCACAGGATAATCTGGTTATACTCGTATTTAAAAAAGATTCCATAATTAATATGAAGTTGAGCGATTTTTCCAAAGGAACGGTTGTATATATGAGCGCACCAATTGAAACTACAGATTTCGATCTGAATATTCATGATGTTTTAAGTCATATAAGCGGAGATTTTCTGGTCTCAAACCCAACAATGAATTTCTCCTATACCAACTCTTTTACCGATTCAGTTAAAGTTAATTTGATTGCATCTGCAACACGTGGCAGTAACTCAGTAAATCTCGATCTGGTTCCATTTTTTCTCGCATTACCTGATATCAATGCTGAACAACAGATCACATCTTCTTATTTAGTTGATAAAACCAATTCCAATCTGCAGAATCTGATTTCTCTTCCTCCGGAGGTAATTGATTTTTCGGGGACTGTTACTTTACGCACATCAGCAAAAGGATTACAGGTTGAGAATTATAATCTGGGCTCAGAGAGGCTTCTCGGTTCACTTGAACTTGATATACCTCTGGAATTAAAAATAAATAATCTGCAGTTTAATGATACTATCGATAATTTTCTGGAAGATAAAGGGAATGATAACCCTGCCGATCCTGCCGATTTCCAGACATTACGAGTTATTGTAAATGCAAAAAATGGATTTCCCCTGGGGGCTTCCCTGAAAATGAGTCTGTTCGATTCTGTCAGCAATAAAGTAATAAGCACCATTAATGCTGATGCCATTATTGCGCCTGCTGCAGTCGACAGTAACGGAAAAGCTACTGTTGCCACCGAATCATCAACAGTTATTGACTTTACCAAAGAGTTTCTAAACTCAATCAATAAAGCAGACAAAATCATATTCTGGTTTACACTAAACAGTACCGGAGGCTCATCACAGGATGTTAAGATCTATTCCGATTACAGGATTAGTTTTACTGCCTCACTGGTAGTTAAACCGGTTATAAATCTCAAATGAATATTTATTTATAAGCGTGTAATATGATCGGGAAAATAAAATATCTGCTGTTAATAATTCTGGTGCTTGACTTTGCTGAAGCAACGGGTCAGAACGGTCAGGTCATGTACTTTATGAACCTGCCTGAGAGTCACCTGATAAATCCTGCCTTAAGGCCATCAAACTCTGTATACATTGGATTACCTGTAATATCGGGGATTAATCTGAATATAAACAACAATTTTGTGAATTTTTCCGATGTAATTATAAAGGGGCAGGCTAAAGATTCTATTATAACGTTTCTACATCCCGATTATAATGTTGACAAATTTCTTGCAAAAATAAAGGACAAGAATTTTCTGGAGCCTGAAACGATGATTCAACTGCTGGGTGTAGGTTTTTCGGTAGGGAAAGACACTTATATTTTTCTTGATATAAATGAGAGGGTAGATTGTAATGTTGTTCTTCCGGGCGATCTATTCAGGCTCGCATTAAAAGGCAATGAAGGGTTTACAGGAAGCAAAATAGATCTATCGTCCCTGAGAGGTGATATAAAATATTATCATGAGTTTGGAGCAGGTTTTTCCCGGAATTTTACCGACAGGTTAAGGATTGGTATAAAAGGGAAGCTGTTATTGGGTGTAGCAGCTGCCTCAATTGATAACAGAGCACTGGGAATTACCGTTAATGATGACTACAGCCATACAATCGATGCAAACCTGGCAGTCAATCTGAGTGGGCCTGTTAATGTAACAATGGATTCGAAGAATAATATAGACAGTATTGAATTTGATAATAACAGGTTCAAAACTTCGAGTGGGATAAGAGACTTTTTTTCAGGGAAAAAGAACACAGGTCTGGGACTCGACCTGGGCGCTACTTATACTCTCTCTGACAGGATTGAAGTTTCGGCGTCTGTTACTGATCTTGGATTTATAAAATGGGGGAAAGATATTACAAATTTAAAAGCCAATAATCAGTTTGAATTCAGTGGCTTGAATATGAAAGATGTTCTTAATGGAACAAAAACCATTGATGAGGTTGGAAACGATATGCTGGATTCACTCAAAAACGCGTTTGTTGTTTCCAACACTAAAGTGCCGTTTACTACATATCTTCCCTTCAATTTCTCAATGGGTGGCAGTTATAATGTTACGAAGCAATTTTCGGTGGGATTATTGTCATCCACCAGGATAATAAGGAAGCAGGTGCGTGAGGCTTTGACGTTATCGGCAAATATAAACATCGGTAGTGCTTTCTCTGCAAGTATTGCTTATACAGCTGAAAACCATCAGTATGACAATCTGGGTGCCGGTCTGGGATTCAGAGCAGGGGTGACACAGTTCTATCTGGTTACCGACAGAATACCAATAATGTGGAACAGGATCAGGAATGATAACAGTAACATTATTGTACCTGCAAAATGGAATACATTTAATCTGAGGATGGGAATGAACCTGGTATTCGGTAACAGGACGAATGAAAAGAAAGACAAGCCAATGATTTTAGTTGAATAGTAACCCCAGGAAGGATGATATTGATACGATATTTATTAATTATTATTATCGCTTATCTTGTAATCAGAGCTTTCATCAATTACGGAAAAGAGGCGACCCTCTCGTCTGACATTAACAAAGAGGATAAAAAGAATACGACACCATCAAAAAAAGTCTCGAAAGAAATTGGTGAATATATAGATTACGAGGAACTTAAGAAATAGATAATAATTATTATTTTTTTTCAGCTCTTAGTTTTTTAGCAAGCGAATTTGCAAATACAAAATCGTTAAGTGTCTCACAGTCTGAATTGAGAATTTCATTTTTATTTCCTTCCCAGCATTTAATGCCCTGGCTTATAAAAAGGATATTTTCTCCAATCTCCATTACAGAGTTCATGTCGTGAGTATTTATGATTGTGGTCATTGAATACTCCTCTGTCAGTTCTTTTATGAGTGCGTCAATAAGGATGGCTGTAATGGGATCGAGACCGGAATTGGGTTCATCGCAGAAAAGATATTTAGGATTAAGCGCTATAGCTCTTGCTATTGCAACTCTTTTTTTCATGCCACCCGATAATTCAGAAGGAAACAGTTCATTAGCATTTAAAATATCGACTCTTTTGAGGCAAAAATTTACTCTGTCAATTTTCTCTTCCGTCGTTTTATCCGTGAACATATCAAGCGGGAACCGTACGTTTTGTTCAACGGTCAATGAATCGAACAATGCACTTCCCTGGAATAACATTCCCATCTCGCTCCTGATAAGTTTTTTGCCAGCAAAATCGAGTTTATTAAATAATTTGTCTTCATACCAGATCTCTCCACTCTCTATCTCATGCAACCCGACAATTGATTTTAGCAAAACTGTTTTGCCTGATCCGCTTCTGCCAATTATAAGGTTTGTTTTTCCTGATTCGAATGTTACTGAAATATTCTCAAGAACTGCCTTCCCGTTGAAGGATTTATTCAGATTTACAATTTTTATCATGACAGCAGAAGTTGAGTCAGTATAACATTGAAAAGCAATATTAATACGCTGCTATATACGACAGCCTTTGTACTTGCCCGTCCTACTTCGAGTGACCCTCCTTCTACGAAATATCCCTGGAATGCAGATACACTGGTTATTATAAAAGCAAAAAACACTGTTTTTATCAATGAGTATACAATATAATAGGGGATGAATGCATATTGTATTCCATAAATAAAATTCTCTGATGTCATAACTCCTGAGAATGTCCCGGCTATCCACCCGCCGAAGATCCCTACAATTATTGCGATTATTGTCAGAAAGGGATTAAAGAGAAGAGTAGCGATCATTTTTGGAAGAATAAGGTAAGATGCTGAGTTGACACCCATGATCTCGAGAGCATCTATTTGTTCTGTAACTCTCATTGTTCCGATTTCCGAAGCAATATTAGAGCCTACTTTTCCGGCAAGGATAAGTGCAGCTATTGTGGAAGAGAACTCAAGTATCATTGAATCGCGGCAACCGAGGCCAATAAGATATTTTGGATAAATAGGATTTTCAGTATTATAAGCTGTTTGTAAGGTAATAACTGCTCCCATAAAGAAAGAGATAATAGCAATGATACCAACTGAATTAAGACCCAGATATACTAACTCCCTTAACGTTTGTTTGTAATAAATAACCAGTTTCTCGGGTTTTGAAAATACCTTTTTCAGGAGCATGAAGTAGCGCCCGAATTGTGTAAGGAATTTAATCATTGTTTTATATTTAAGCACTTCAAAATTACTAATATTTATGGTATTTTCGTTAATAAGGTTTTTGAATCCCGTATGGTAATAAAATTATATATTTGCATAAATTGTTTTAAAAACATTTCATATGGATAACAGGTATGTTATTATAATGGCAGGAGGCGTTGGAAGCCGTTTCTGGCCTTTAAGTCGTCGTGAAAGGCCTAAACAGTTTCTTGATATTGTCGGAAGTGGAGAAACACTCATTCAACAGACCTACCGTCGGTTTAAAAGTAATTGCCCGGAAGAAAACATATTTGTTGTTACAAATTCTGAACATGTTGACACGGTGATTGAGCAACTGGGGATTGATCCAAAACATGTACTTGGAGAGCCATTTCGCCGGAATACTGCACCGTGTCTTGCTTATGCGACTTTCAGGATATTAAAGGAAAACCCCAATGCTATAATTGCAGTAACGCCAGCCGATCATCTTATTATTAAGGAAGACAAATTTTGTGAAGCAATACAAAACTGTTTTGCATTTGCAAAAGATAATGATGGTCTGATTACTCTTGGAATTAAACCCGACAGACCTGAAACGGGATACGGTTATATTCAGGCTGATCAGAAGAAACCTGTTCCTGGGCATAGTAACCTGCTGAAAGTTAAGACGTTTACTGAAAAACCAAATATCGATCTTGCAAAGGTTTTCCTCGAAAGTGGCGATTTTTACTGGAACTCCGGGATATTTATCTGGAATATAAAATCGATTCTTTCGGCATTTGAAAAGCATATGCCTGATATGTTTACTGTATTTGATGAAGGAAGAACTTTATTCGGAACACAACAGGAAAAAAGCTTTATTGGAAAGACTTATGCTGAATGCAGAAGCATCTCAATAGATTACGGGATAATGGAAAAGGCAGATAACGTTTACGTAATGTGTACGGATATAGGCTGGTCTGATCTTGGAACATGGAGTTCACTTTATGAGCATTCAGCAGTTGATAAAAATGGGAACTCTTTAATCAGGGGAGAAATATTTTCCTATGATAATGAAAGAAATATATTTAATATTTCGCCAGGGAAAATAGCTGTTATCCAGGGCCTCAGGGATTATATAGTGGTTGATTCAGAAAATGTACTTCTTATTGTAAGTAAGAAAGAAGAGCAGAATATAAAATTATATCTTGAGGATGTAAAAGACGCTACTAAAGAAGAATACCTCTAGAGATGGTTAAAAACAGAAGAGACGGGTCTGAAACCCGTCTCTTCTGTTTTTAATATTCCCAGAGATCGTGTTCAAAATTGAACAGTTCTGTTTTGATTCTTTCCGCTTCAAAAAGAGAGGATTTTCCTATCTGGTACTCTGCAATCATCCTGTCGTTGTAAACATTGGATTCTCCAACAATAACACCTTCGAATCTTCGTTGCATAAATAAATCATCAAAGGATATTCTCTGGGCATCGTTATTGGTAGTAAACGCTTCTTTTTTTGCCAGAATATCTCTAGCTTCGTCAAATTTGATCCAGAATAATCCGATCTTTTTTGCTCTTCCGACCTGCTCATCAAACCCCATATAAATTGGCTGTATAGCTATAATTCTGACATCGAGCTTTGATAGTTTTTTATCAAAATACCATTCTTCGTAGAGCAGAAGTTCTTTTACCTCCTCAGGTTTTGCCTCCTGTCTTACAGTAGAATCCTTTGTTGCCCCTGCAGCATTTAACTGAACTGATACAGTCTTATTTACAGCTCCTAATTTAACTTCAATATCGTTATATGTTGTATTTACATCTATATGCTGAGGATCATAGGCTGTAAGTTTTCCGGACTTAATCGCATCGAGAATAATATTGATGAAGCTCTGCCTGCCATCGAGTGTGGTGGTAGTCGGATAGTATAATGGTTGATTCATTTTTTCCCGCAGATCGATTAAGCGGTATATTTTTCTTGACCATATAACATCCGCTTCCCTAAGGTAGGGATAACTTATTTTGTTAGCATCTGGAATCGACTTCTGGTAAATATCACCAAAACTCTGGGCGTTTGCAATGCCTGAGAGTGAAAGGATGATAAATCCAAAAAGAATTTTCTTATTCATGATGGTATGTTTTTAATACTATATTATTTTTAATATAATTGAATTCAGTTCTCTGGTTCTCCCGTCCGGGCCAACTGCTTTAATATCTTTTATCATCAGGTTTTTGCCTCTTGTCAGCCCGTTCAGTGCCTGTTTTTGTTTTGCAGTAAGTGTCCCCGATGTACCAGGTTCTTCAATATCCATTCCTCTATCAGTGTAAAACAGTGTAAAACCGGTAACAGTATAGTTGAGTTCAAAGTCGAAATCGGGCATAATAGCAAAGACACCCTGCTGGACAAGAGCGTCTGCTCTTGAGATACTTCCGGTACTTTTTCCTCCGAATACTGCGATTGGGTTAGGGATCGATTTTACTCTGAATGGATAAGGTGTATATTGTGTAGGTTTACCATTAATATCCGCTGTAACGATAATCTGAACATCCTGTCCGACGGCATTTGGTTTGACAGCCCAGCTTCCTTTAAAATATTCACCTTTAGAGTTTTTAACTTTCTCGGTGGTAAAAGATCCGTTGACAACTTTGATATGAATCTTATCAGGGCTTATTCCCGGTACGGAAACGTCAATCGGATTTGGAATACCCATGTACATAACATTCATGGCTGTAGGTGAAACAATAACGTTTGGTTCTCCAACGAAATATGAAGATTCAAACGGATAGTTTCTTATTGAGCCGTCGGGAGCCTTCAGGGCAATTATACCTCCCCATTTTTTTGGGCCGGTAGATGTAGCTCGCACTTTATAAGTTCCTTTACCTGCTTCGTCATTAGGGAGGACCATATCGCCTACGGTTATTTTTGGATTTTGGGTTGTATCGGTGGCAGAAATAAACACCTGTGCCTCAAAATCACTTCCCAGTGTTACATAGTTTGAACTTGTTGGTATTACAATAGGAGTTAATTTATTAAACTTAAATGATGAGGCATCAATCTGGGAATAGAGGTAATTAAGAACTTCTGTTTCCCCGTTTCTTACACTCACCTGATATTCTGAGAGAATACAAATAACAGCAACTAATGGCAATGTTTGGAAATTAAGGTTTTCCCATCGTTCTTTTACGCCATCTCTGTTTATTGCGTCGTCAGTACTAAGGCTTTTTTTCAATGCATCTTCGGCAGTTGGATTTTTTCCATCAAGAGTGGTGATCAGGAACTGACGATAGTCGGCCAGAAGAGCTTTCAGATCGTTAGCTTTTCCATTTTCATTGGCCCCGATCAGAATTTCAGATGGTACATTTGTGTCATCGATTCTTTTAATTTCATCTATTATAACCTCATTCCCTTTTACAGCAGGAGTCTCAGGATCTTTTTCAGCTTTTTTGATTATTTCAATTTTGAGGCCTTGTATAAAGTTGTATGCTTCTTCTGCTCTTTCTTTAACCTGGTATGCCAGCGTTTTATACTTTCCTGCTTTTGCCGGGTTTTCGGCAGCTGCCCTGTCGAATTCCTGGTATATAACGTCGTTTTTAATTGTATAATTTGCTATTGTCTGGGTAAGACCGTTATCGACTTTTTTAAATGCTTCAACAGCCTCCTTTGATACGTTAAGTGCAAGCATGGCGGTAAGCACCAGGTACATCATACCGATCATTTTTTGCCGGGGAGATAGCTTTTCGTGAGCCATTTTGGATTTAGTTTAATTAGATAAAAAAGCCACGTTATTTAACATTCATAGCAGCAAGCATATTTCCATAGACATTGTTCAGTGCCGAAAGGTTATCGTTGAGTTTTGTTATCTGATCGCGGTACTTTTTAGTATCTCCGGCTGAATCTGAAAGATCTTTCATTAAACCCTGAATCCCCTTGTAAAGCGAGTCGGATTCTTTCAGATGGTCATCTGCGCCTTTGCGCTGGAGTTCATAAACTGCGTTAAGAGCAGAGAGGTTTTTGTTAAGTGATTCCAGTTGTTGCTGATACGATTTTCCTCCTACTTCAATAACCGATAAAGAATCAACCATTGTACGGTATGCGGAACTTGTTTCATTTATCAGACCCGATGTAGACTTGTATGATTCTGCAAGTTTCCCGAGAGAATCATTGGCATTGTTAATAGTATTCATATACTTTGAAGACGCTGCAGATACATCGCCCATTGCATTCATATTAGCGGTTGCTTCGCTGAGTTTTTTCATTCCAACACCCAGTTTTTGAAACAAATCAGGTGAAATCTCAGCTTTTTCAAGCATCTCATCAAATTTAGCAAGAGCTACTGATCCGGCACCGCCGCCATAACCTCCGC
>DCFT01000124.1:0-25805 GCA_002319885.1 Bacteroidales bacterium UBA1797 | reverse complement strand
CCGCCATAACCTCCGCTGCCGCCTCCTGAAATGCCACCATGGTACCTTCCTCCCTGGGAAGCAAGCTCAGGTGTCTCATCTTCAGGTATACCTGCGAGTTCAGGATATACCAACGACCAGTCAACTTCTTCATGCAATGGTTCAAATGCTGAAAAGAAGAATATAACTGCTTCGGTAAGCAGACCAATGGTAAGCATTGTTCCTGCCAGTGGCCAGTGCTGTATCTTGAATAATGCACCGATGATAACTACAGAAGCACCTAAACCATATAGTTTGGCGATGAAATTTTTCCACCCGCTGCTTTGTACTAATTCTGCTAGGCTCATTTTACCTTATTATTTTAGGGTTATTGCTAATTATTTAATTTACACCAATATAAGATCTCACATTACGGAAGCCGACATATGACTTGGTCGAATCCTGATATTCGTAATCTCTTGCACTGGTTTGAAGGAAATATGCTATATCTTTCCATGAGCCTCCGCGGATTACTTTCCTTTTCATTATTGGGGGATCCTGAGGTGTGGCATTATATTCATAATTTGGCTGAAGGTCGTGCTGGAAGATATAAGCTGAAGGAGAATATGCACAGCATGTCCATTCAGCAACGTTTCCTGCCATATCGTACAATCCAAATTCGTTTGGCTCATATGATCCTACTTTTCCTGCATAAACGTTTCCATCGTCAATATAATTACCTCGCAATGGTTTAAAGTTGGCAAGGAAGCAGCCTTTGTAATTACGTGTATAAGGGCCTCCCCATGGATACATTGAAAGATCGAGACCACCTCTTGCAGCATATTCCCATTCGGTTTCCAGTGGAAGTCTGTACTCATGAACATCAGCTACTCCGTTTTTCCTGAGTGCGCTGTTCATATAATTTGTTCGCCAGATACTGAATGCAGTAGCCTGAACCCATGATACTCCAACAACAGGATAATCATCAAATGAAGGATGCCAGAAATACAGGGAAGCCTGGGGATCATTGAATGAATATGTAAAATCGCGTATCCAGCAGAGTGTATCGGGATAGACGTTAATAATATTGTGTTTGATAAATGATGAACGGTCTTTAACATCGGTGCGAGTACCATCGAGATTGGTAACCTGACCTTGATATTTGCCTGTATTATTTGCGTAATCGTATTTGTAGCTTGCTTTTGCGGCTGACTGGTAGTCGACCCAGAAATATGAATAGTTCAGCTTTCTGATATCAACCTGTTTTTTACCATTGAATCTCTCTTCGGGAGGGTAATACATCTCTTCCAGTGTAGCTTTTGTGGTTTCTTCTTCAGGGTCAATTTTTTCATCCCAGTTAATTACATTCGGTTCAATAACATTTCCATCTTTATCAACCACAAAATATTCTCTGTCAGGGACACCTGCGTTTCCCAGTTTTGTTCTGAAAATAGAATCACGGACATAATTCACAAACTGACGATATTTATTATTTGTAATTTCTGTCTGGTCCATCCAGAAAGCATCAACTGTAACAGACTTCGAGATGCTGTTCATTGCCCAAACGGCATCCTGATCGCTTGGTCCCATCATAAAATTCCCGGCAGGAATAAATGCCATTTCAAAGGGTTCCGGTTCAAAGAATTTTTTCCGCCCTGGGACACCAGTTAACTCTCCGTTATTCGAAGATCCACAACCACTTAACAGGAGTATTAATATTAGAGCAGATAGGGTTACCTTTTTCATAATACTTTAGAATTTTATATTGCAAGTAAGTTATTTTTTTTCAATAATCATAAAAATCTGATACTTTTATATTTCATCGGGCTTTTGCCCAGGTTAAGGTCGAAACAATAATTAACCATGAATTCATGCGACCCTGAACTGGTTTTCCCAATTGCCGAAAGTGTATAGTCATACGAGTATCCAATCCTTATTCCATTAAAAAGTTCCAATCCAATGATTCCGATCAGGGCATCTCCGGCTCTGTAAGAAACGCCACCCCATACTTTTTTATTGTATCTGACCAGAGAAGTTATTGTAAACTGTACAACTTTACCGTCGCTGAAGGCAAAAAACGAGGGTAGCAGCTCAAGTGACGGATTTGGCAACTGAAGTGTATAACCGCCTGTCAGATAGTAATGTCGGCTGATATAGGGAGTGCCTTTACTGTATTTGATTTTAGGTTCATTTAAATGTGTAACAGATAATGATCCGTAATATTTATCAGTTTTATAAAAAAGACCGAATCCTGCATCGAGAGCAACATAACTCTCTTTGTTTTCGGGTATTAAAGGATCTCCTGATACAGGTGTAAACTGATCACCTGTAGGTATAACCCAGGTGGGTGAAAGAGTTGTATTCAGCATTCCCAGGCTTAACCCGATTCCAAGTTTCCCGGCTCCGAGATCCATAAGATAAGAATAAGATGCAGAAAGGTTTATGTCTTTGTCAAAACCTATATTGTCGCTCTCTACAACCAGTCCTAACCCGCTCTTGATGCCGAAAAGTGAAACGGGAGCACTAACATTAAAGACAGTTGTCGCAGGAGCCCCTTTAAATCCAACCCATTGCTGCCGGTTAAGCGCAGTAGCACAGATCATTCCTGAAGTACCTGCAACACCCGGATTAAAAGTAAGTGTATTGAACATATATTGGCTCGACAAAGGATCTTGTTGAGACAAAACCGGCTGTAGTAATAAAACTAAAAAAAGAAATGCAGTAATAAGTTTTTTCATCTCTTTATTTGCAGTTGCGATGCACATTGAATGAACGAGTAAAATAAATAAAAATCTATATCGAATACAAATTTACCGGCATTTATTTAAACCCTTGAAACAACTGTTTTGACGAGTGTATCAAGATTTTTGATGAATAAAAAGCATCTTTGCAAAAGTTGACAAATCAATACTTTAATCTTTCAACTGCCTGAACCCACCTGTCAGGAACTTCGTTATGGTTTGCTTTAAGATAATCTTCGTGAGAACATGAAACATAAATATTCTCATCTTTATCCGACTGAAGTTCGATCCACCACCGGTCAGTCATATTACTTTTTACAAATATCAGATCGTCTTCGAGATCTGTCACGCGTACATGATATTTAATAAATCTGCCTGAATTACTGATATTAAGAACAGGAGTTTCATATTGCTTCTGTGAAAATCCTTCGAGAAAAAACCAGAGTATCTGAGCGGCAAGACCGGTAGTCTGATTACGTATATCAAAGTCGGGATTTACATCAAAGAGGCCAAATATTTTCAGTTTATCGGATATTCCGGCATATCGAGAAAGGAGGCAGATCTCTTCTCCGTAAAAGCCATTTGGTGAAGGACTCATTGTCCCTGGTGCATCCGATTGTCTGACTGCAGAAATATCAAATATGGAAACATCCGAATCGCGGAAAAGAGGCTCCGTAAGATAGATTGCCTGTCTGACATCACCTATGCGGATAAGCTCGGATCTTCGTTTCAGAAACCGGTTTATAATCTGCTGGTCATTAAGATATGTCTGAAAACCTATATTAATATAATGAGAAAATGAACTCTTGTGATTATTAAGAATTGTATTAAGATAATTGAAGGAGTCAGGCTCTTTTCTCTCATTACTGAAATCAATCCGTGGATCAACCGCAGTAAGGGTATATCTTTTCAGGAACTGCGATATGGCCCTGTCGAGAGCAGGAATGAGAGCGCTGCTTCCACCTATAATTACCGGGAATAGATTCTCTTTGATCAAGAATGATAATACATCAGTTAACCCGGCAAGAGTATCGTTAAAAGTGACCCCCTGCTTCATATTACCGAGATCAATTATTTTAGATTTTCCAGGGATCTTTGCAAGCCTGTATAATTGTCCTCTTATCAGATCGGGACCTCTCAGCGAGCCTGTATTTAAAGAGTTTCTGCCTTCAGGTACGCCAAACAATGCAATTTTATATTTACTGATATCCTTAAGAGGTGAATTATCAGTATGGATTGTGATATTATGGGGGAAGCCGGCCTGAGCTGTCAGATGCTCAAATTCGGGGCCCTCGATACTTACAGGATTAAAATAGTCATTCAGGTCTACCATGGTATTTTTTAAGAGCTCTTTTTGGTTTTATCACTGGTCTCTATTATCTTAACACAGTCTTCTCTGCTTAGTTTTTCTGCATCTGCTCCTTTAGGGAGTCTGTAGTTTAGTTTATCCTTAACTAAATAAGGTCCGTATCTTCCATTCAGGAGCATCATATCACCAAAATCTTTCAGTATCTTCTTTTTATCGCTCTCATTTTTTTCCAGGATTATCTCTACAGCCCTTTCAGACGTGATGCTATATGGATCATCCACTCCCTTTTTTAATGAGAAGAATTTACTTTTATATCTTATATATGGTCCGAATTTACCTATACCTACTACCATCTCACCTCCATCGTATTCTCCCACGGTGCGGGGAAGCCGGAAGAGGTTCAGGGCTTCTTCGAGAGTGATGGTTTCAAGGAGCTGGTTTTTGGAAAGACTTGCATACCTTGGTTTTTCTCCATTGCCTGAGTCACCTATCTGTGCAACAGGACCAAACCGGCCCATCCTCACAGTAACCGGCTCTCCTGTTTCAGGATGATTTCCAAGCAGTCTTACTCCCGTTTTCCTTTCTTTTTTCTCAAGTGTATTTGTAACTGTCTTATGAAACGGCGAATAGAACTTTTCAATCATGCCGGTCCATTTGAGATTCCCGAGAGCTATCTCATCAAATTGTTCTTCCACTTCTGCCGTGAAATGATAATCAACAATTTCAGAGAAATTTTCCATTAGAAAATCATTTACTATCATCCCGATATCCTGAGGGAAAAGTTTAGATTTTTCTTTTCCTGTCACTTCAGTTTTGACAGAATTTGCAAATTTACCATCGAGAAGGGTGATGATTTTTACCGGACGTTTTTCTCCCGGTCTGTCTTCACGCGAAACATAACCACGATTCTGAATAGTAGATATTGTAGGAGCATAAGTCGATGGTCGGCCTATACCTAGTTCCTCAAGTTTTTTAACCAGGCTCGCTTCAGTATATCTGGAAGGAGGCAATGTATATTTTTGTGTTGCTGTTATGCTTTCATACGAAAGTGACATCCCTTTTGTTACAGGAGGAATCACATATCTGTCATCATCGGTTGTTTCCTGATCAGTCGATTCAGTGTAAACCCTGAGAAATCCATCGAATTTAATTACTTCACCATTTGCCTGGAATAATACAGGAGAATCAGACATATCAATTGTTATTGATGTCTTTTCTATGATAGCATCAGACATCTGCGAGGCTAATGTCCTCTTCCAGATCAGTTCATACAGTTTTTTCTCATTTTGACTGCCTGAAGTGGTGGGATTATCGAGATAAGCAGGACGAATAGCTTCGTGTGCTTCCTGAGCTCCTTTCGATTTGGTTTTAAACTGACGGGTTTTTGAATATTTTTCTCCAAACTCTGATATGATCATGTCACGCGATTTAGCCAAAGCAAGGTTGGAAAGATTCGTGGAATCGGTCCTCATATAAGTAATTTTCCCTGCTTCATATAATTTCTGTGCCACAGCCATGGTTTGTGCTACTGAAAATCCAAGTTTTCTGTAAGCCTCCTGCTGAAGTGTTGAAGTTGTAAACGGAGGAGAAGGTGATCGGGTTCCGGGTTTAATGCTTATATTGCCTATAGTATATTTTGAGCTATTACAAAGTTCCAGGAACTTAAGAGCTTCCTTTTCATCAGCGAACCTTTTAGAGGCTTCTGCCCTCAGAGTAGCTTTTTCACCATTTTCCGAATCGATAGTGAAAATTGCCGTAACCCTGAACTGAGATTCTGTTTCGAAAGAAATAATCTCCCTTTCCCTTTCAACAATCAGGCGTACAGCTACCGACTGAACTCTTCCTGCGGACAACGATGGTTGTACCTTTTTCCAGAGTACCGGTGAGATCTCGAAACCTACAAGCCTGTCGAGTATGCGTCTGGCCTGCTGGGAATTAACTAGATTCATGTCAACCCTACGGGGGTTTTCAATGGCATCTGAGATCGCTTCCCTGGTTATTTCATGAAATACAATTCTTTTTGTTGTTAAAAGATCAAGTTTCAGTACGCTTGCAAGGTGCCAGGCTATAGCTTCTCCTTCACGGTCCTCGTCAGAAGCTATCCAGATATTTTTTGATTCTGCAGCTGCTTTACGCAGTTCGCTTACAACCTTTGCCTTTTCTTTCGGTATCTCATAATCGGGTTCGAAATTATTCTTAATATCAATACCTAAGTTCTTTTTAGCCAGGTCCCTGATATGTCCGAAACTCGACACAACACGGAAATCTTTTCCCAGGAACTTCTCAATAGTTTTAGCTTTGGCAGGTGACTCAACAATTACAAGATTTTCGATCATGACAGCAGATATTTATTCTTTTTTTCAGACGACAAAGTAAATCAATTAGGTACCAAACTTCAAAATAAACCGTTAAGATTCTTTATTATTTACTATTTTTGGACCAAACATCTAAGTAAATGAAAGGCAATACAAACAATAAAAAATATGTTATCTGGTTCTGGGTTCTGTTTACTTTTCCATTTGTAGTTATTATAACTTTATTCATTCTTATATCAAAAGGAAAGCTAGGTCCCATGCCTTCATTCGGCGAACTTGAGAATCCTGAATATTATCTGGCCGCCCAGGTAATTTCCGAGGATGGTGTCCTGCTTGGAAAAATAAGTATCGAGAACCGCACATGGACAGAATATAAAGATTTATCTCCCTATCTGACCGATGCTCTCATCGCTACTGAAGATATTCGTTATAACCTGCATTCCGGCATTGATATCCGTGGTCTGGGACGTGCAGCAATACGTACTATTCTGCTCAGGCAGAGCGCTGGTGGCGGCAGCACCATCACGCAGCAACTTGCAAAACAACTTTATCCGAGAGATACCGCACAGAATTCTTCTCTTATGCGAAAGATCAAGCTTGGGGTATCAAAGTTCAAGGAATGGCAGACTGCTGTCAAACTTGAAAGAAGCTATACCAAGGAAGAGATAATAACAATGTATCTCAATAAATTTGATTTCAGCTTCAATGCTATAGGAATCAGATCGGCTGCAAGGGTATATTTCAATACAACTCCCGATTCTCTTAATCTTCAACAGGCAGCAGTACTTATAGGAATGCTCAAAGCATCAACAAGATATAACCCTATCAGGAATTATAATCTTATGCTTCAGAGACGTAACGTTGTTCTCTCCCAGATGGCTAAGTATGGATATATAAAGCCGTCGGTTGCAGATTCGGTAATGAAACTGCCGATTGAGTCCACTTTAAGGGTAGAAGATCATAATAGCGGGCTGGCAACTTATTTCAGGCAATACCTGACGAACTTAATGAAAAAGCCGGAACCAGACAGAAATAAATATGAACGACAGTCATCGTTCGATGACGCATTGTGGGAATGGAATAATAATCCTCTGTATGGCTGGTGCAATAAAAATAAAAAACCCGATGGGACCAGATATGACATTTTCAGGGACGGGCTGAAAATATATACAACTATTAATTCACGTATGCAAAAATATGCAGAAGAGGCAGTGGCAGAACATTTATCTAAAAAAGTACAGCCCGATTTTTACAGACGTGCGCGATGGTTCAAGAATCCTCCGTTCTCTGACGATCTAAAGAAAGAGGAAGTTGATGATTTAATAATGACTTCTCTGAAACAAAGTGACAGGTATTATCTGATGCGTGCCAGAGGAACCTCTGAAGATTCCATTATGCTCGCATTTAACACCAGAGTCAGGATGAGAGTTTTCTCGTGGAAAGGCGACAGGGACACCATTATGACCCCTCTTGATTCAATAAAATATTACAAATATTTTATTCGTTCTGCTTTTATGGTTGAAGATCCTCATAATGGGAACGTTAAAGCATATGTTGGCGGCCCCGATTTCAGATATTTTAAATATGACGGTGTAACTCAGCAGAAACGGCAGATTGGAAGTACAATAAAACCTTTTTTATATACCGTTGCTATTCAAAATGGTTATTCTCCATGCTATCAGGTTGAAGATATTCCCCGGTCATTTGATGTTCCGGGTGATTCTGTCCCCTGGACACCAAGGAGCACAGGTCCCGAAAAATACCACGGCAAAATGGTGACTCTCGCCTGGGGCCTCGCGGAATCTGAAAACTATATTTCGGCATGGCTGATGAAACAGTTTAAACCGGCAGCAGTTACGGATCTTATGCACAAGATGGGAGTCAGAAGTTTTATTGATCCTGTACCGTCAATATTTTTAGGGACATCTGATATTAAACTCGAAGAGATGGTTGGTGCCTATGGGACATTTGCCAATAAGGGTGTTTATACCCGACCAATGTATGTTACACGTATTGAAGACAAGAACGGGAATATTATTTCAAAGTTTACGCCTAAAATTGAAGAGGTACTGAGTGAAGACCAGGCTTATCTGATGCTTAACCTTCTGCAGGGTGTTGTGAGAGCCGGAACAGGAAACAATTTAAGGAAGGAACCTTTTAACCTGATGAACCAGATAGGTGGCAAAACAGGCACTACCCAGAATCATTCAAATGGCTGGTTTATGGCTGTAACGCCAAATCTGGTAGGAGGAGTATGGAGCGGATGGGAGGACCAGGCAATCCATTTTGAGACTTTAGGTGAAGGGTCGGGTGCTAATATGGCACTCCCGATAATGGGTCTCTTTCTTAAAAAGGTTTATGCCGATCCGCAGTTCGGTATTATGGAGGCAGATGAATTCGAGGCACCATCGAATTTTAATATGGATCTTGATTGCGATAAAGTTAATAAAATCAGTTCAAGAGGAGAAAGCAAAAGGAGGGTAAGATATTAAACGCCACCATTTTAACTAAAGAGCGATCTTACAAGGTTCTCTATCTTCCCAACAGGTATAACCTCAATATTCAGCCCATTAACCGATATACTCCTGTGATACTTCGATATATATATTTTATTAAATCCCATTTTAGAGGCTTCACGGATCCGTTGTTCAATACGCGAAACCGGCCTTATTTCACCTGAGAGACCTGTTTCACCCGAAAAGCATACTTCGCGGCCAATAGGAATATCAAGATTTGAGGAGAGAACAGAACTTATAATTGCCAGATCTATTGCAGGATCATTTACCTTTATTCCTCCGGCAATATTCAGGAAAACATCTTTGACACCCAGTTTAAATCCTGCTCTTTTCTCGAGAACGGCAAGCAGCATATTAAGTCTCCTGATATCAAAGCCGGTGGAGCTTCGCTGAGGAGTTCCGTATACAGCGCTGCTGACCAGTGCCTGCGTCTCAATAAGAAATGGTCTCAGACCATCTACTGTAGCAGCAATTGATATGCCGCTGAGAGCTTCATCGTGTTGATTTATAAACATTTCAGAAGGGTTGTCAACTTCTCTTAATCCCGTCTCTACCATTTCAAAAATGCCTAATTCGGCTGTTGAACCGAACCTGTTTTTTACCGATCTGAGGATCCGGTAAACATAGTTATTGTCGCCTTCAAAATAGAGAACGACATCGACGATATGTTCAAGAACTTTGGGACCGGCCAGTGTCCCGTCTTTTGTAATATGTCCGATCAGGAAAACAGGGATTCCGGTAATTTTTGAATATTTAAGAAGTTGGGCGGCACATTCCCGCACCTGTGTAACGGAACCTGGCGAAGACTCAAGCAACGGATTGCTGATTGTTTGAATTGAATCAATTATTATTAATCCGGGTTTAATGTTCTCGGCATGAGTAAGGATAGTTTCAAGATCGGTCTCGCTAAGAATATAGCATTGAGGATTTGAGTTTTTCATCCTTCTTGCCCTCAGACTGATCTGCTCTTCGCTCTCCTCGCCCGATACATAGAGGATATTTTCCCCTTTTAGGGCGAGAGCAAGCTGAAGTGCAAGAGTTGATTTGCCTACACCGGGTTCTCCTCCTAAAAGAATCAGCGATCCACCGACAATTCCACCCCCGAGTATGCGGTCGAGTTCGGCAATACCGGTCTTCCGGCGACCATGTTCGTCAGCTTTTATATTATCGAGAAGTGCAGGTTTTCTTTTATCCTGGCTACCTGCAAACGAAACGTCACGGGAAGAAGCGGGAGCAATAATCTCTTCATGATATGTATTCCACTCTTTACATGAGGGACATCTGCCAATCCACTTAGGGGATTCGGCCCCGCAGTTCTGACATACGAATACTGTTTTATTTTTTGACATAAGTTTTATCGCCGTTAAGGCCCCCAACCACTAAGGGAGGGGTAAAATAATCAAGGTGTTTTGGTCTGCTTCTCTCTTCTAAGAAGGATAAAGAAAGATATTGCGCCAAGAACCACTATGGAAAGCAATTCAGCTTCGTGGGTAAGTAATGCATATGCCAGTCCGTCTTCAATTGGTATTGAGAAGACAATAAGAAGACCGCGGGAAACAATATAATGAAAAGCACCGAGTCCGCTCTGAACAGGAGCTGACATGGCCAGTCCTCCTATTACAAGGATGAAAATACTGTTGCCGATGGTCAGATGCGAAGTACTTGGAAGTGAAAACACAACCACCCAGGTCATCAGAACATAGTTTACCCAGATAAAAACTGTATGGAAGATAAATTCCCATTTTCTTTTCAGATTGGTGATAGTTTTCAGGCCATAGATTATTCCATGGGCAAGATCGAATATCTTTGAAAAAAACCGGATCTTGCGTAGATTTTTTCTGAATCTGAAAATCAGAAAAAGAGTAATAAGTCCCAGAGAAAAGAGAATAATCCAGAGTTCCCAAATGTTCCCAAATACCGAAAATACTTTCTGTTGGATTGGTATAAGTATACTCTCTTTAAGAAACATGCCGATCTGATCACCACTTGTAAATATCATTATAACCATAATGCTCAAAAGCGACAGGAAATCGATAGTACGCTCAATTACAACAGTTCCGATGAGCTGATCAACAGGGATTTTTTCCTTTTTGCCTAATGCAACACAGCGGGTGATTTCTCCAATTCTGGGAAGAGCAAGATTTGCAAGGTACCCGGTCATCATTGCATAAAAGGAATTGCTGAAGGATGGTTTGAAACCGAGTGGATTTATAAGCAAAACCCATCTTCTTGCACGGCTTAAAAAGGCAATGAATCCAAAAAGAATTGAAAGCAGGAGCCAGGAATAGTCTGCAATTTTCAGTTCGGCCCAGAGTTTTGAAAAATCTACAGTCCGGAAGGCGAACCATAGCAGTAACACTCCAACGGCTAAAAATGCTAAAAATTTAATTGTCTGCAGAATACTTTTTCTCAACGTCAGATCAGTTTATTGGTTTTAGTATCGGGGAATATTATCACAGGTTTGAATGATTTCGATTCCTGGAAATCTATTAATGCGAATGCCATAATGATAATTATATCACCCACAATGACTTTTCTGGCGGCTGCACCATTCAGGCATATTTCCCCTGATCCGCGAACACCCTTTATCACATATGTCACAAGACGTTCTCCGTTATTAAGATCGAGGACATGGACCTTTTCGTTTTCAATCAGGTTGGCAGCATCCATCAGGTCCTCATCAATTGTAATACTTCCAATATAGTGGAGGTTTGCCCCGGTAATTGTAACCTGATGGATTTTTGATTTTAAAACTTCTATTAACATGTTATCTTAACTTCTTGATCATAATTATGGAGCAAAGGTAATTAACCTTTTGGTTCAGACCAATTCAATTTCAATATTATCTATCAGACGTATATTCCCGGCTTTAACTGCAATGCATCCAAAATACCGGTTTTCTTTTTTCATATCAGCCTTTGATTTTATAGGAATCAGTTCAATATCATCTGCAATCTCAAAATATTCAACATTAAATCCTGATACACTGTTAATGTTATTTTCCACAAATATTTTTATTTCAGCAATATCATGTTTCTTTATCATAACATTAACTTCCGAGATTGTTTTAAAGATTACAGCTGCATGGGATCTTATGTCAGCATCAAGAAGCTGGTTCCGGCTGCTCATGGCTAATCCGTCATCTTCACGAATGATAGGGTTTCCTACTATTTCCACTTTGCTGCCGGTCTGTTTTACAAGATTTCTGATTACTGCAAGCTGTTGAAGATCCTTCTGTCCGAAAAATGCGACATCGGGTTTTATTATTTCGAACAATCTGCTTACAACCTGAGCCACACCATTGAAGTGACCAGGACGCCGACTGGCTTCCATCACATTATCGAGGTTCCCAAAATTAAATATCCGTTTATCTTCTTCAGGGTAAATTTCTTTGATACCGGGGGAAAATACAATATCCGTATCTCTGAGTACTTTTCCCAGAATGTCCATATCTTTTTCGGGGGTTCTCGGATAGTTATTCAGATCATTTTTGTCGTTGAACTGTGTAGGGTTCACAAAAATGCTGACAACGACAACCGGACAACTGTTAAGAGCGTTCTCCACAAGCGATAAATGGCCTTTATGAAGAGCTCCCATAGTTGGTACAAAGCCGATGGGGGAAAGATGCATGTCTTTTAATTGCTTTTGCAGTTCAGCAACCGTACTCAGAATCTTCATTTTTTGATTTTTTTACAAACTTAAGTTAAATTTTTTTACCGGCATTCCGGAATCTTATAACTGATAAATTGATTTTGACATTAAGCAAGATATGGGTCAATAGAATATATCTGACTATCCGCATTTTTATTATGTTATAAATTTTTACTATCTTTGCACCTTAAATCGAAATGGTAGAGCCAGGCAGGTAAATGGAAAGCAGAAAGGTATTATTCATTTCACAAGAGATCACCCCGTACTTGGGTGAGACAAAATTGTCGAAGATCGGAAGGTTTCTCCCCCAGGGAATTCAGGAAAGAGGCAAAGAGATCCGGACTTTCATGCCGAGGTATGGTTGCATCAATGAAAGGAGAAATCAGCTGCATGAAGTAATCCGGCTTTCGGGGATGAACCTTATTATTGATGATACCGATCATCCTCTTATTATCAAAGTTGCATCGATTCAATCGGCCCGGATGCAGGTTTATTTTATTGATAATGATGATTATTTTCAGAGGAAGCATATTATAAGCGACGCAGCGGGGAAAGAATTTGAAGATAATGATGAAAGAGCTCTGTTTTTTGCCCGGGGTGTAATTGAAACTGTGAAAAAATTACGATGGGCACCTGATATAGTTCATTGCCATGGATGGATGTCAGCTCTTGTACCTGTTTATTTACGGAGTATTTATAGTGATGATCCGCTTTTTCATAATTACAAAATAATCTATTCCATCTATAACAATGATTTTAAAACACCATTCAGACCATCGTTTGCCGATAAGCTGAGATTCGACGGAATAGACGGAGAGAACCTGAAATTAGTAAAGAAACCTGATTTTGTTAATGTGTCAAAACTGGCAATCAAATATTCCGACGGAATCATTATCGGCAGTGAAGATATAAATGAAGAGTTAAAGAAATATCTGGAGACAGTCAATAAACCGGTTCTTGAGTTTAAGGACGAAACCGAATATATCGATGCCTATAATGATTTTTATGATAAGATTTTGTAAAATTCTTTCATATTCAACAATTTAGCTTTATCTCCCAATTTCTTCTTTCAAAACCCTATTCTTTACTACTGATGCTGATACAGATAAGAGCCCTCGTGCTTTCAATAAATTCAGCGAGGTTTAAATTTTAATATTCCGGGGTTCAGTTCTAGATTTTATGAACTAAAATAACTATTTTCGTATCTGAATAATTAATCTCTTCATTATGTGCGGAATTATAGGTTATATCGGATCAAAACCCGCTCGGGAAATTATAATTAATGGCCTGAAAAGACTCGAATACCGTGGATATGATTCGGCAGGGATGGCCCTGGTAAACGGAGAAACCAAAATATTTAAATGTGCCGGAAGAGTACAGGATCTTGAAGAGCTTGTAAGCAAATCGAGTTTTAATGCAACCACAGGCATGGGACATACCAGGTGGGCCACGCATGGGGAGCCAAATGAACTCAATGCTCATCCTCAGGTATCTTATAAAGGAAACTTTGTTGTTGTACATAATGGAATAATTGAAAATTATGCACGTCTGAAGAAACACCTTGAAAGCAGAGGTGTAAAATTTTCGAGTCAGACCGATACTGAAGTTCTTGCCAACCTTATGGAGCACTTGTATCTTGAAGGTGATCTGACAGCTGAACAGGCAATTACATTAGCTCTTAACAGGGTTGAAGGAGCATATGGTCTGGTTATAATATGCACTAAAGAACCCGACAAACTTTTTGCGGCTAAGAAAGGCAGTCCTCTTGTTATCGGCGTGGGAGACGGTGAAAATTTTATTGCCTCAGATGCCACACCTATAGTTGAATTTACACAAAGGGTTATTTACCTTAAGGATGACGACATCGCAATAATAAAGAAAGATGAACTCGTCCTCAAGACAATAAAGATAGAAAAATTCCAGCCTGAAGTCAAGGAGCTTGATCTTAAAATAGGAGAGATAGACAAGGAAGGGTTTGCTCATTTTATGTTGAAGGAAATATTTGAACAACCCAGGGCGATTCACGATACTTTCAGGGGAAGACTCTTACCTGATAATTCGGGAGTGAGGCTTGGGGGACTGCACAGTGTTTCTGAACCGTTGACACAGGCGGAAAGAATTATTATAATTGCCTGCGGTACTTCATGGCACGCCGGACTGGTTGGCGAGTATATTTTTGAGGAATATACCAGGATTCCTGTTGAGGTGGAATATGCATCGGAATTCAGGTATAGGAATCCGATTATAAAAAAAGGTGACTTTGTAATTGCGATTAGTCAGAGTGGGGAAACAGCCGATACTCTGGCGGCAGTAAAGCTAGCCAGATCAAAAGGAGCAAAAGTGATTGGGATCTGTAATGTTGTGGGCAGCAGTATTCCCAGGGAAACAGATGCCGGTGTTTATACACATGCGGGTCCCGAAATCGGTGTTGCATCGACAAAAGCTTTTACAACCCAGGTATTAGTGCTGGCCATGATGGCATTTGAGATTGGTCACAATAAAGGGACTATATCTGATTCAACATATAAAGAACTGATAACAGAACTTTCATCAATCCCTGGAAAAATAGAGAATGCACTGAAAGTGAATGATCAGGCTTTAGAACTTGCAAAAGTTTTTCAGAATAAACACAATGCTCTTTACCTTGGCAGAGGATATCTATTCCCTGTTGCACTTGAGGGTGCCCTTAAGCTTAAAGAGATTTCGTATATACATGCTGAAGGCTATCCGGCTGCGGAAATGAAGCATGGTCCGATTGCTCTTATTGATGAAAATATGCCTGTTGTTGTTGTTGCAACTAAAGATGATACTTATGAAAAGATCGTAAGTAACATACAGGAGATAAAAGCCAGGAAAGGGACAGTAATTGCCATTGTCACCGAAGGTGATGAAATAATCAGCAAGATGGCCAACTATGTTCTTGAAGTTCCTGCAACACTTCCTATATTTTCAGGATTGCTCGCTGTTATACCGCTTCAATTACTCTCATACCATATAGCCGTGCTGAGAGGATGTAATGTTGATCAGCCCAGGAATCTGGCTAAATCGGTAACTGTCGAATAAATAATACTAATGGTTCCGATATGAGCTTGAAAGATGATTTCAGGAACATAACACCTTCAGAAACTTCGATCTTGATAACTAACGGTTGCAGTTGCGATGACTGGACGCGTGTTAAGGTAAAAGAGGGGTTTGACCCTGCGCGATGCGTCAATGTAATATTTTCAGGAGATATCAGGCTCGGAGTCTTTTTGGAACCTTTTATTGATGAATCGGGAATAAGCATACAAAGCGGGATTCTAAATGCCCGGTTGCATAACTGCACAATAGGATCTGATGTAATAATCAATAATATAGGCGATTATATTGCTAATTATAACATTGAAGATAAGGTTGTAATAAAGAATTGTGGCAAGATACGTACCGAAGGTTTTTCATCATTTGGAAATGCGACTTCAGTAAATGTAATGAATGAAACTGGCGGAAGAGCTGTTAAAATCTGGGACAGGCTTTCTTCACATGAGGCATATATAATTGCTCTTTACCGGCACAGGAAAGAAGCTGTAAGAATAATAGAGAAGATGGTTGATGATTATTCTCTGGCTCAGTCATCCATAACAGGAACCATTGGTCATAATTCCGGAATATTTAATTGCAGCAATATCCGCAATGTTAAATTCGGACCTTTCAGCCATGTTGAAGGAGCAATAACACTAAATGAAGGATCGATAAACAGTTGTGAGGAGGATCCTGTTATTATAGGCCCAGGGGTGATTATGGAACATTTTATAGTTTGTTCGGGTTCAAAGGTTACCGAATCAACACTGATCGACAAATGTTTTATCGGGCAGGGCTGTGTGCTGGCAAAACATTACTCGGCAGAAAACTCGCTGTTTTTTGCAAATTGTGGCGGATATCACGGTGAGGCATGTTCAATATTTGCCGGGCCATATACCGTTACACATCACAAATCGACTTTGCTTATAGCAGGGATCTTTTCATTTATGAATGCCGGCAGTGGTTCAAACCAGAGCAATCATATGTACAAGCTCGGACCCATCCACCAGGGAATAATGGAAAGAGGCTCAAAGACAACAAGCGACTCTTATCTGCTATGGCCTGCCCGAATCGGTCCATATACGCTGATAATGGGCCGTCATTATAAGAATATGGATACTTCCTCGCTGCCATTTTCATATCTTATTGAAAGTAATGATGAAAGCGTTCTTGTTCCGGGAATTAATCTGAGAAGTGTAGGTACAATAAGAGATGCTCAGAAGTGGCCATTACGCGACATGCGGAAAGACCATTTCAGGATTGACCAGGTAAATTTTAATCTCCTCAGCCCTTATACAATTCTTAAAATGTTCGAAGGGAGGGAACTTCTGAAGAAGCTTAAATCGGAGTCTCCTCCAGGGACTTCTGCATATTATTATGATAATATGAAAATAACTGGCTCCTCTCTGGATAGAGGTATTGGACTTTATCAGACAGGTATAAATAAGTTTCTCGGGAATTCACTGATAAAAAGGCTTGAAGGCTGTGAACTGAAAACCAATCTGGAGCTTCAGCACCGTCTTGCCCCTGATATGTCTGATGGCAAAGGAGAATGGATTGATCTGGCGGGATTAATTGCCCCAGAGAAAGAAGTCAGCAGGCTTCTGGATGATGTAGAGGCGGGGATGATAGCTTCGGTTGAAGAGCTGGCACAATCTTTTGTCTTTTTGCACAATTCTTATTATAAATGGGAATGGACCTGGGCATGCCAAAAGATTGAAGAAGAATATGGGATTCCTGTTGGTAATCTGACCGCCGGTGATGTAATCGGGATAGTTGAGAAATGGGAAAAAAGTGTTATTGATCTGGATAATCTTTTGTATGAGGATGCCAGGAAGGAATTCGCCCTCTCATCTATGACCGGCTTCGGAATTGACGGTGGTGCGGAAGTTAAAAAACTTGATTTTGATGAGGTAAGAGGAGAATTTGAATCAAATAGTGTTGTAGCTGCAATAAAAGAACATATCAAACAAAAAAAGGCTCTTGGTGAAGAGTTAATAACCAGATTGAAAAATATTCTTTGACTTAAGCAGTTATCTGTGAGAATACATAAGATCGTAATATTTATTGTAATCGCCGGATAAGACCCTTTCGAGCCACCTGGTATTTATAAGATACCATTCAACAGTTTTTTCAAGACCATCAGCAAAATCAGGTATTGGCGACCATCCCAGCTCCTTTTGCAGTTTTGAGGAGTCGATTGCGTATCTCATGTCATGACCGGGTCTGTCTTTTACATAAGTAATGAGCTTTTCGGATGTTCCTTCCTCACGGTTGAGCTTCTTGTCCATAATCCGGCAAAGCAGCAAAATCAGATCAAGGTTTTTCCACTCATTATTACCCCCTATGTTATAAGTTTCCCCGGTTTTCCCCTTATGAAAGATAAGGTCTATTGCTGCAACATGATCCTCAACATATAACCAGTCTCTTATATTTTCACCTTTTCCATAGACCGGGATAGGTTTATTATTTTTAATGTTATTTATTGCCAGAGGTATAAGTTTCTCGGGAAACTGGTTAGGCCCGTAGTTATTAGAGCAATTGGAGATTATTGCAGGGACACCGAATGTATGATTATACGCTCTCACCATATGATCGGAGCTTGCTTTTGAGGCAGAATATGGGCTTTTGGGATCATAAGCTGTCTTTTCAGTAAAAAGGCCATCTTTTCCAAGAGAACCATATACCTCGTCGGTGGAAATATGATAAAAAAGCTTTCCCCTGAAGGCGTCCTTCCACTTTTTAAGAGCTGCGTTAAGAAGATTTACCGTTCCGACGATATTTGTAAAAACAAATTCATCGGGACCGGTTATTGAGCGGTCCACATGTGACTCTGCTGCCAGATGTATTATTCCATCGAAGTTGTACTTTTCGAAAAGATCCAGAACAGATTGTTTTTCAACTATATCAATTTTTTCGAACCTATAATTGTTCTTCTTTTCAATATCAGTCAGGTTTTCAAGGTTACCGGCATACGTCAGTTTATCGGCATTTACAATCAAATATTCAGGATATCTGCCAACAAATCTTCTTACTACATGTGAACCTATAAAACCCGCTCCACCTGTAATGAGAATAGTTCTTATTGTATTCATAGGTTGTTACTCCTTATCATTTTTTCCCAATCCCAGGCAGTTTTCATCGCCTGATCGAGTGAACTCAGGGTTTTCCAGCCAAGCTCTGTATTTGCATAGCCTGGGTCGGCCCATATTTTTTCTATATCCCCTGGCCTTCTGCCTGTTATCTTGTATTTCAGTTTAATTCCCGAAACACGTTCGAAAGATCTAATAGCCTCGAGAACCGAAACTCCATGGCCTGTACCGAGGTTGAATACTTCAAAATCTGATTTATTCTTTTTCTCAAAGAGTCTTTTTATTGAAACCACATGTGCTTTAGCAAGATCAACAACATGAAGATAGTCTCTGATGCATGATCCGTCGGGAGTATTATAATCATTGCCGAAAACTTTGAGCTCTTCTCTTATGCCATATCCTGTTTGTGTCAGATATGGCACAAGATTTTCAGGAATACCTCTTGGTAATTCTCCTATAAGGGCCGATGGATGTGCACCAATAGGGTTAAAATATCTTAAGGAAATTGCCTTAAGGTTCTTGTCAGAACATGTAGTATCCCTGATTATTGATTCTCCTATTTGTTTTGTATTACCATAAGGAGAGGTTGCCGGTTGGAGTGGAGTATCTTCAGTCACGGGAAGCTTTTCAGGTTGTCCGTAAACTGTACAGGAGGATGAGAACACCAGGTTGGGGATCTCATAACGTTTCATTACATCCAGCAGATTGATCAGCGATAAGAGATTATTGCGATAATAAGCAATTGGGTTTCTAACAGATTCACCTACAGCTTTATATGCTGCGAAATGAATAACAGCTTGTATATCTTTATGTTTAAGGATAAATTTTCCCAGTTTTACAGAATCACAAAGATCAAATACTTCCAGAAGCGGCCTGACACCTGTAATTTTTTGTATATTATCTACTACCTGAGCATCGGAGTTATAAAGGTTATCAACGATTACAGGATCAAAGCCGGCTTCAATCAGTTCAACTGTAGTATGGGAACCGATATAGCCCGTTCCACCCGTTACCAGTATTTTTTTCTGATTTAGAGGCTCCAATAGTTAAGATTTTTAATTTTCCCGCGAAGTACACCCTTCACATCAACAACAATTCCGTCTTCATTTAAAAGTGCTGCAAAATATGATTCATCAAGTTTTACATATTCTTTGTGACTTACGGCCAGTATCACTGCGTCATATTTTCCTTCAGGTTGTGTTTTCAGATCGATCTTATATTCTTCTTTTACCTCATGTTTTCCAGCTCCGGGATCGATGACATCGACCGATATGCCAAAATCATCGAGCTCATCGATGATATCCACTACTTTCGAATTGCGGATATCGGTAACATCTTCTTTGAAAGTAATTCCCATCATCAGAACGCGCGCATTCTTTAGATTTTTTCCTTCGGCAATAATTTTTTTGACAGTTTGTTTCCCGATATATCTTCCCATGCTATCATTTACGAATCTTCCCGAATCTATCATCTGGGGATGATATCCAAGTGCTTTTGCCTTGAAGGAGAGATAGTAGGGATCAACGCCGATACAATGTCCTCCCACGAGACCGGGGTAAAACTTAAGAAAATTCCATTTTGTTCCTGCCGCTTCAAGTACTTCAAAGGTATTGATACCTAGTCGGTTAAAAATTATTGACAGTTCATTCATAAATGCGATGTTTATATCGCGCTGGGTATTTTCAATAATCTTTGCCGACTCAGCAACTTTTATAGAGCTTGCCCGGTGAACACCTGCTTTAATGATAAGCTCGTACGTTTTGGCAATGTTTTCAGCCGATTCTTCATCGCACCCGCTGGTTACTTTTACAATTTTGGTAAGAGTATGATTATGATCACCCGGATTTATTCTTTCAGGAGAGAAGCCAACTTTAAAATCAGTTCCGCATTTTAATTGTGAATACCTCTCAAGTACAGGCACACAGTCATCCTCCGTGCATCCCGGGTATACTGTTGATTCATATACTACATAGTCGCCTTTCTTTAAGATTCTGCCAACTGTTTCAGATGCTTTAAGGACAGGAGTAAGATCAGGCAGATTAGTTTTGGTCGTAGGTGTCGGAACAGCTATAATATGGAATGAGGCAGTTTTCAGGATTGAAGGATCACTGGTAAATACTATATCCGAATTTTTAAATGCTTCAGATGTGAGTTCATTACTGGGATCAATGTCCTTTTTCATAAGCTCAATTCTCTCGGGTTTAATATCAAAACCCACAACTTTAATTTGTTTTGCAAACTCCAGAGCTATTGGCAGTCCAACATAACCTAAACCGATAACTGAGAGTCTGGTTTCCTTTTGAATAAGTTTATTGTACATGATTTAAATTGTTTTTAAAAATGGATGATAGTCTCCCTTAGGTCCTAAAGGTTTTGCATTTCTGATTAAGTATGCCGTCTCTACTGATTGGCGGGCATCTTTAAGACCAAATCCTTTTCCTGCAAGTATCTCTTTATAGGTCAGAGTATGAAGGTCCGTAAAACCTTCACTGAATTCTATCTCCTCGCCATCAACAGTTATGGATCTGAAAGTTCTTTTACCGCTCTCTTTATATGAAGCCGGAATATCATTATAATCAATACTCAGGAACCATCTTACCCTGGCTTTTTCGAGTTCCAGATAACCTGCAGCTTTATCGGGCTCAGACAAATGAACAATATTTTTCCGTGGTTCGCCAAAGATCCAGCTCAGCATGTCGAAGAAGTGAATTCCTATATTGGTCGCCACTCCTCCCGATTTCTGATTATCTCCCTTCCATGAGACAGAATACCAGTTTCCCCTGCTGGTTACATATGTCATGTCGATATCGTATATCTTATCTTTTGGCCCATTTCTGATCTTCTCCCGTAACTCCATTATTTTGGGATGAAGACGTAATTGAAGAACAGTATATATTTTGCGGCCTGTCTCATTTTCAATCTCCTGCAATGCATCTATATTCCACGGATTCAGAACGATCGGTTTTTCGCAGATCGCTTCAGCCTGATGACGCAAGGCAAATCTGATATGAGAGTCGTGCAGATAATTCGGGGAACAGATACTCACGTAGTCAATCTTTGTTCCTTTACGTTTAAGTTTATCAAAATGTCTGTCGTATCTTTCAAACTCGACAAAAAATTCACTTTCAGGGAAATAACTGTCAATACGCCCGACACTGTCAAATTTATCGAGACTGGCTAGCAGGTTATTACCTGTTTCCTTTATTGCATGAAGGTGTCTTACAGCTATATAACCTGCAACGCCAATAATCCCGAAATTTTTAGGAGATTCTGTCATACTCATATAGTTAAAATGTGAACAAAAATACTAATATATTTTAGAAACTTTATCATTCTCAATCCTGTACCTTTCTCCGCTTTCAGGACATTCTGCAAAACCGTCAGAGTCAAATTTAAGTTTATGACCATACTCACTCATCCATCCCGTATGTCTGGCCGGATTGCCTATAACCAGTGAATATGGCTTTACATCTTTTGTAACTACGGCTCCTGCGCCGATGAACGAAAACCTCCCGATTTTATTCCCGCACACAATAGTGGAATTGGCTCCGATTGAGGCTCCTTTTTCAACGATAGTGACTGAATAACTGTCTTTCCTGATAATAGCGCTCCTGGGATTAATTACATTTGTAAATACCATTGACGGTCCCAGGAAGACATCATCTTCGCATGTTACGCCAGTATAGATTGAAACATTGTTCTGTACTTTGACGTTTCTACCAAGCTTTACTCCCGGTGAGATGACAACATTCTGGCCAATGTTGCAGTTTTCGCCTATTTCAGAACCTGTCATAACGTGGCTGAAATGCCATATCTTTGTTCCTTTTCCGATTTTACAGCCTTCATCTATTACAGCTGTCTCGTGGGCAAAATACTCCTTCTCCATAATGATTATTTATTGGAAAAAATCTAAAACATTATGTATTATATAATCAAGTTGTTCCTTTTCCATGTTGGGATGCATAGGCAAAGAGAGTACTTCTTTGCAGAGTGAGGTTGTGACAGGCAGATCCTGCTCTTTATAGCCCAGATAACCATAGGCATTTTGCAGATGAAGGGGACCCGGATAATATACCATTGAAGGTATATCTTTTGACTCAAGAAAATTCTTAAGTCCATCCCGTTTTCCGTCTTTAACTTTGATTGTATACTGATGAAAAATATGTGATGAATATGTTGCTCTTTCCGGAATTGTAACCGAACTGCAGTTTGCAAATGCTTTATCATAAGCGTCAGCAACTTTTTTACGGGCCTCATTGAATCGTGAAAGGTGTTTGAGTTTCACCCGTAATACCGCTGCCTGAATAGTATCCAACCGTGAATTAACACCAATATTGTCGTAATGATATCTTACCTTCATTCCATGGTTAGCAATACTTCTGAGTTTCCTGGCAATTGCTTCATCGTTGGTATAGAGTGCACCTCCATCGCCATAACAACCAAGATTTTTGGAAGGGAAGAATGATGTTGTACCTATATGTCCGATAGTTCCTGCTTTTTTAGTCGTACCGTCTTTAAAATGGTAATCCGTACCGGTTGCCTGAGCTGCATCTTCAATTATTAAGAGATTATGTTCCTTTGCCAGAGCCATTATGCTTTCCATATCAGCACATTGACCAAAAAGGTGAACCGGGACGATAGCTTTCGTTTTTGATGTTATAGCCTTTTTTATCTCTTCTACAGATATATTAAAGGTTCCGGGTTCGGGATCAACTATAACCGGTTTCAGCCCCAGCAAAGCAACAACCTCAATTGTTGCAATAAAAGTGAAATCAGTTGTTATTACTTCATCTCCGGGTTTAAGATCAAGAACCATCATAGCAAGATGAAGTGCATCAGTACCGTTAGCACAGGAGATAACATGAGAGACACCCATGTACTCCTGAAGTTCCTCTTCAAACAGCTTTACGTCAGGACCTTTGATAAAAGCTGTTGATTCGAGTACTGATTTTATAGCACTATCAATTTCAGGCCTGATGCTCTCATACTGAGCTTTCAGGTCAACCATCTGTATTTCTCTCATTTCAAACGAAAATTTTGAATTACGAATATAAGGATTTTTTACTAAATTTTCCTGTTAAACAATTATGGTGGTTAAGGGTTAAGAAATGTTTTTAGCCCCACTCTCCGGAGCCTGTAAGTCTGAAACAGTAAATATTCCAGTGGGGTTCCAGAGTATTTAGGACAAAATTAGACAAGGAAAAATCTTATACGCACTAATTAAACTCCGGGATTAATTTAAATTTGTTAAATTTGTATTGATTAAAAGAAGAATCAGAAGTGGATGTAACAGCTTTTGTAAGAGAATTATTATTTGGACACGATTGTGTGATCGTTCCGGGTTTTGGGGGTTTTATAGGAAACTATACGCCAGCCAGAATAGATAAGAGCACGGGTACATTTTTCCCGCCGGTAAAACAGATTTCTTTTAACAGGAACCTGAATCATAATGATGGCCTGTTGATTGGGAAGATCTCTGCCTCTTTAAATATAAGTTATGGTGACGCAAGAAATATAGTCGGAGAATTTGTTCTCGGGCTTCGAAGGAAACTGGAAAAAGGAGAGAAGTTCGTTTTTGATAATATCGGAAGCTTTGTGAATAATCAGGAAGGAAATGTTCAGTTTGAGCCTGATAAAAATGTTAACTATCATCTCGATTCCTATGGTCTTGAGCCATTTCAATGCTTCCCTCTTGAAGGATATGATGTAAGAAAACGGGTTATAAGGCATTTAGAGAAGGATCCTTTAAGGCAAACTTCAATAAGAAAGGTATTATGGAGAGCTGCTGTTATCATACCCCTTCTTTCACTTCTGGTTCTTGTTCCGTTAAAGACGGATCTCTTCAAATCAAAGGCCGAAGCAACAACTATGAATCCTCTTGTTACAGCTGAATTTGAAAATAATAAACAGGCTGTGGATGGAGGTAATTTAAATGAGTACAAAAAAGATGAAGGAGCTGCTCAACCGGTTTTAAATGAGCCGCCTGCTTCAGTTGCAGCAGAACCGGTAGCTTTTGAAGAGAATACTTATTTTGTGATTACAGGTAGTTTTAAATCAAAAGGTAATGCTGATTCTCAGGCAAACATGTTGAAAGAAGAAGGTTTTTCTCCTGAAATTATAGCGGCTGATAATGGTTTTTACAGGGTTTGCGCAATTAAGTGTAAAGATCAGAATACAGCTGTTACCAAAAAAGACAGTATCCTGAAAAAGTTTCCAGGTACCTGGATTTCAAGAAAATAATAATTATTTTATCATACTACCGTTACTTACTTTCTCTTCAGGGGTAACTATAACCAACTTACCATTCTTATCTTCTGCCATCAGGATCATACCTTTCGATTCGATACCTTTTATTTTCCGGGGTTCAAGGTTGGCAATAACTGAGATCTGTCTGCCAATTATGGCTTCAGGTTCAAAATACTCTGCAATACCCGAAACAATAGTCCGGATATCGAGGCCTGTATCTATCTTGAGTTTGAGCAATTTAGTGGTTTTTGGGACCTTCTCGGCTTCAAGAATTGTAGCTGTTCTGATATCTATCTTTGTAAAATCATCAAATGTAACAGGGTCCTTCCCGGCGATGATTTTGGCACCTGATTCCTCGTTTGCTTTTTTTGTGTCGAGAAGCTTATTTAACTGTCGTGTAATTTCTTCGTCTTCAATTTTTTCAAAGAGTAATTCAGGTTTATTAATTAAATGACCCGGGAGAAGCAGATCCTTTTTACCTGCATTTTCCCATATCAAAGCATCCATATTAATTATACCGCGTAATTTCTCCATCGAGAAAGGAAGAAATGGTTCACAGATTATGGTCAGATTTGCAGTAATCTGCAAAGCAATATTCATAATAGTTTTTACTCGTTCAGGATCGGTTTTGATCACTTTCCATGGTTCAGAATCGGCCAGATATTTATTGCCAAGCCGTGCAAGGTTCATTGCTTCTTTAAGCCCTTCACGGAATCTGTAGGTTTCAAGACAGTTTTCCACGTTTTCCTTAAAGCGGGTTATCTCATTCAGCACTGAAAGATCACCTGTTTCAAGTTTACCCCTTTCCGGGACTTTCCCTCCATAATAATTATTGGTTAGAACAAGTGCCCGGTTTACAAAATTTCCCAGGATTGCTACGAGTTCATTGTTGTTACGTGCCTGAAAATCCTTCCATGTAA
>DCFT01000069.1:1877-2819 GCA_002319885.1 Bacteroidales bacterium UBA1797 | reverse complement strand
TATCTCTATGTTTTTATCTCAACATTGATTTTTTCATATTTCAATCTGTGAGATTATTTTTCGAATGGATTCCGAAGATTTCCTCAGGATATCATTCTGTTCCTGATTAAGTTTAAGCTCAATGATCTCTTCAACTCCGGCTGCTCCAAGCTTTACAGGCACACCGAAATAAATTCCTTCTTGCCCGTATTGTCCATCAAGATAAGCACAGGCCGGATGCACACTCTTTGTGTCTTTAATGATGGCTTCGGCCATAGCCACGATAGCTGAAGAAGGTGCATAAAATGCACTGCCCTGTTTAAGGAGATCAACAATTTCTGCTCCTCCATTTACTGTTCTCTTCACCAGCCTGGAAATAGTCTCTTCAGGTAGCAGGTCCTGAAGCGGAATTCCTGATACTGTAGTATATTGGGGAAGGGGAACCATAAGATCACCGTGCCCTCCAATAACCATTGCCTGCACATTCTTTCTTGAGCACTTTAACTCTTCTGCAATAAAGGTTGCAAAACGTCCGGCATCCAGAACACCGCTCATTCCAAATACTCTTTTAGACTCAAACCCTGTTGCTTTCATAGCTACATAAGTTATGATGTCAAGCGGATTTGTGACAATTATTACAACGGCTTTCGGAGCATACTTTGCAATATTTTGGGATACCTCTCCGACTATCCTGGAGTTTGTTTTGATCAGATCTTCCCTACTCATTCCAGGTTTTCTGGCGATTCCCGCTGTAATAATTACAAGATCGGAGTCAGCAATATCCGAATAATTATTTGTTCCCAATATCGTTGTATCATAACCCTTTATTGCCCCGGCTTGCATCAGGTCAAGAGCCTTTCCCTGCGGCATTCCTTCAACAACATCTGTCATGACAATGTCACCAAGTTCGAGTTCAGCTAGCCGCTGGACTGTAGTCGCTCCTACGTTTCCTGCACCGATCAC
>DCFT01000069.1:0-1544 GCA_002319885.1 Bacteroidales bacterium UBA1797 | reverse complement strand
TTTTCATAATCTGCATTTAAAAATTTATTATGTCTTTAATTATTAATACTGGTAACCAGTATTTAATATTTATTTTTTACTGTTGCTTCCTATATGCTCCTGATTTTACCTCTTTTAATTGCATTTTTCGGACAGAATACTTTCAGGTATCGTGCAGTATTTTTATTATATATTAAACCCATGGGTAGGAGGGGAAATTATGCTTAACAATACATATATTCATATTCAGGGTGTAGGAAAGAACCTTGAGCAAAAAATCTGGGCTCAAGGAATTAGTACATGGGAAGAATTTCTTGAGCTGGAAGACAAGATTCCAATACCTTCGGCCCGGAAGGCAAGGATCTCCGAGGAGGTCAGGAAATCATCGGCACATCTTGCGGCAAAAGACTGCTACTTTTTTTCACAATGTCTTCCCTCTGTGGAACACTGGAGGGCTTATCCTTTATTTTCCGATTCAGTGGCATTTTTTGATATCGAAACTACAGGGCTTTCCCAGCGTACGGATAAAATAACTGTTATTGGAATTTTTGATGGAAGAGAAGTAAAGACTTATGTAAAAGACATCAATCTTGACGACATTATCGAAGAATTTCCAAAATACCGGCTATTAGTATCTTTTAATGGTGCTCGTTTCGATCTTCCTTTTATAAAGTCTGAATTTCCGGAACTTGAATTCAGACAACTCCATGTGGATCTTATGTATCCCTTAAGGCGAATAGGCTATAATGGAGGTTTAAAAAATATCGAAAAGCTTCTTGGAATATCCAGGAGTGAAGGTACTGATGGATTAACCGGGTTTGATGCAGTCAGGCTCTGGAAGCAATATGAGAGGGGAAATCAGGAGGCTTTGAATAAACTCATTGAATATAATAAAGAAGATGTAATAAATCTGAAAACTATCATTGAGCTTACTTATCCTCAAATGGTTGAAAAGGCCCTTAAGACTTAACATGAAAAGTCCATCAAAATTTTAAATACTTGCAAAGCATTAACTTTATATATATGCTGACATTCACAATTTATGTATACTATTACTCAATAACTTATAAACTAATATAACTATTTATATACTTATATTAGATAATAAATTAAGTGCTTATGTTGCAGTTTTTTAAACGCCCGAGTATTGTGTTGATGGCTTTTAGCTAACTCTTGGCGCCGATAATTTTTATCGAACACCTGGTAGGAAAGGGAAAATCAATGGAAATGACACTGAAATTTGGGGATAAAGCTACAGTAGCAGACGTAAGAAAACTCCATGACCTGGAAGACGTATTGTTTGATAAGGAATGGTTTGATGCTATAGATGCTAGAAATAAGGATATGTACTATATGTTTCGGGATCTTGCTAAAAACGACTCTGATCTCGAATTAATTAAAGCCCAGCATCTCAGGTACGATATTACTGTAATTCCTCCCGGCATGCTTGGGTCGGAGTACATAAAGACTGTAGGCCACTACCATCCAAAGGTCCCCGGTAAAGACGTTTCTTATCCTGAAATCTATCAGGTGCTTGAAGGCTCTGCTATGTATCTTTTGCAAAA
>DCFT01000185.1 GCA_002319885.1 Bacteroidales bacterium UBA1797 | reverse complement strand
ATTGAGGCAGCAAAAATGGGTCACGATGTTGTGATGACACCTACAACCTATGTATACCTCGACTATCAGCAGGGAGAAAAGACAGTGGAACCATTAATGTATGCTGATCTGCGTTTAAGCAAATGTTATAGCTTCGAACCTGTTCCCGAGGGTGTGGACGCTAAATATATACTCGGCGGACAGGGTAATCTCTGGACAGAACAGGTAGCATCTTTTCATCATGCAGAATATATGACATGGCCCCGCGGCTGGGCCCTCTCTGAGGACTATTGGTCTCCCGGTGCTTCAAAGAACTGGAACAATTTTATTCAACGTGTTCAGACCCAGTTCGGACGTGCTGATTTAGAGGGAGTAAATTACTCTACAGCAATTTACGATGCTATTGTGGATGCAAAGAAAACCGGAGAAAAAGTAATTATTAATATGGCTTCTGAAGTTCCTGGTCTTGATATTTATTATACAGTGGATGGTGCAATGCCAAACATTTATTCACCATTATATTCCAGACCTTTTGAACTTCCTGCAGGACCTGTTACACTGAGAGTTGTTACTTATCGAAATGGCAAACAGATTGGCCATCTGATCACACTCAGACCTGAAGAGCTGAAAAAGAGAGCATCGGGAGACTAATTAAATTAAAAGGGGGAATTTTTTACCCCGTCCTAACCTTCCCCACAACCGGGTCGAAACGTAAAGAAAATTGTCCTTCCGGCAATTTTTTAAACCCCGATCCTGCTGTGGGGAAATTATTTTTGGATGCATTTGAAAGATGTAAAATCGAGATACATTTCTTTTGGTTTTTCATACATCCTGACGATGTTAAAAACAGCGTATTATAAGAATTAATGAGAATTTGCGTTCGTCATTATTTACCCAAAAAGTCATTTGGGGTATTGATTTATAATGATGCCAAATTTTATTACCTTGCAGTTCGATTGATTGAAAAGGGGACACTATTGGCGTAAAATCAGGTAAATGCAAGAGTCTAAAACAGAAAACGAATCTGCGTTGGTAAATAATTTATCAAAAGGAAACCTTTTGGCATTTAATACCTTATACAACATTTACAGCAGCCGTCTATACCGTTTTGCTGTAGGGTACCTAAAATCAGACGAGGAGGCGGAAGAACTTGTTCAGGAGGTTTTTACAATAGTTTGGGAAAAACGGGCAAAATTGAAACAAGAATTGTCATTTAAATCCTTTCTGTTTACAATTGCATTCAACTTAATCAGGAAACATTTCAGAACCAAAGCTTATTTGTCTGATTATTTTAAGGCTGAAACAAGGAACGATCTTGATACTGAAACTTCTCAGAAAATTACCTATGATTCACTGCATCAATATATTATTAATTTAGTCAATCAATTACCCGGGCGACGTAAAGAAATCTTTATAAAAAGCAGATTCGAAGGGTTAAGTATCACGGAAATTTCTGAGAAATTGAAGATCAGCCATAAAACTGTAGAGAATCAATTAACAGATGCTTTAAAATTCATAAGGACAAATCTTAACAAAGAAAGTATACCTGTTCTTCTATTTTTTGTTCTGTTCCTTTCTTAATAATTAATTATGAGTATCGGTAATCACACATAAAAACCCATTGATTTTGACTTCGTCGAGCTCGACGCAGCCAGAATCAATTTACTCCCCCCTCGCCTTCGCGTAGCCGCTACGGCAGAGAAAGGTTGGGGCTGGGGTAAATAAATTGATTTTCAAGCGATTTGTAAAAAAGTATTCATCATTCCTGATACTCATTTAATTTTTTAATTGTATTTATTTTAATTTTTCTCTGTTTACTGATAGGTGTAAATGGTTTATTATGGATATTACTATATATCGAAAGGAATATTATTATGAGTTTATATTGTTATTGTAGTTATATGTTTCAAAATAGTGTTAAGGGGTTTAGGTTAGTTGACAGGGGAGAAAAGCAGTTCTCATTAATTTGAGCGCTGCTTTTTTGCTTATCAGAGCATTTAAGCAGATTCTGATATTATTTCAAAATGATTCAAGTTGATTTAATGTTTTCTTAACTCCATTGTAACCGACAAATAATGTATTTACGATAACCTTGCTAAAAACCTATAAATGCTTAATTATAATATTGTTCCTAATGGAACGCAACACACTAAGCCTACAAATAGAATTATAATTATAAATTGATAGATAGAAGATTTATGACAGAGTCAGGTTTTAATAGCGAACTGATAAACAGGTATTTCAAGGGAGAATATTCTGATAATGATGCAGCTTATGTTGAAGAACTATTTCGTGAAAAAAGCAAAGAAGAGGAATTAAAACATTTTTTATTCAGACAATTCTACGAATTAAAACAGGAAGATGATGTGGATAAAATGAATCTTGATAATATTCTTTACAGGATCCATTATGATATAAACACAAGATTATCTTCAAAAAAAGAATGGTCGTTTGAGAATATTATAAAATGGTCCTTTCGGATAGCAGGTTTAATTATGCTGCCATTAGTAATCCTGATCGGAATACATATGTATACTGATACAAATTTGAAGAAGGAAACCTGGGTAGAAATTAAAGCTCCGGCATGGACACGCGCACAGTTTAGTCTTCCGGACGGTACAACAGGTTGGCTGAACAGCAATTCAAGTGTAAAATACAACGGTAATTTTAATAATAATCGACAGATTACCCTTAAAGGAGAAGCTTTTTTTGATGTTTTTAAAGATAAAAAAAGACCATTTATTGTAAGCACACCTGAAATAAATGTTAAAGTATTAGGCACATGTTTTAATATAGCCTCCTATAAAAATGAAAATAATGTCGAAGTAGTTCTAAAAGAAGGAAAGCTTGAATTCATTGATAAGGGATTAAATAAATCATACACCATGAAACCTAATGATATGGTTGTATTTGATAAAAAAGACGAGGATTTTTCTATAAAAGAAGTAGACCCGCAAAAATATTTGTCATGGACTGAAGGCAAGCTTGAATTCAGGAATGATCCTCTTGATGTCATAGCCAGAAGACTGGAACGGTGGTACAATATTGACGTTGAAATACAGGGTAATATATCTAAAGATCAGAGGTTAAGAGCAACTTTCGTCAATGAAAACCTCGAGGAAGTCCTTTATTTATTAAAACGCACTTTATCAATAAATTACAAAATTGAAAACGGGAATTTGAAACCCGATGACACTTTTGCTAAAAAGAAAGTTATAATAACACTCAAAGCCAACTAACCTTATTATAAATTAAAAGTCTTTCGCCTATGAAACATTCGTACCAATAAAAACAGGAAAGCGCTGAACCCGCTTTCCTGTAGTAAATGCTAAGTTACTTTTTTCTAATAACCTAACTAAAAACTTTTCAAAGTTATGAAAAAAAATTTTGACCTATGGGTGCAATCGCATCCAACCCTAAAAAAACTAATCATGGAACTTAAAATTGCTTTCATCATTATTCTGGTCAGTGTTTCAAGCGTCGTAGCTCTTCCTACCTATTCCCAGGGAGCAAAGGTTTCACTCGACATGAAAAACACAAATCTTGGAGAAGTAATTGATAAAATAGAAAGTCAGAGTGAATATTATTTTATCTTTAACCAGAAACAGATTGATGTCAACAGAGTGGTTGATATTCAAGCCGATAATAAACTGATTACCGATATTTTACCTGAACTGTTTAAGGGGACCAATGTAAATTACCTGGTTTTTGACAGAAAAATTCTACTGACTACCGAACCCCTGGAGAATAATCTTCTGGCACTTGCATCAGAAACAAAAAACCAACAAAACAGGATAACCGGGACAGTTACTGATGAAAAAGGAACTCCTTTGCCTGGTGCAACAGTTCTTGTAAAAGGAACAACCAGGGGTGTGCTTACTGATACTGACGGAAAGTATTCCATTGATGCACCCAGTCTTAATGTCACCCTTGTTGTTTCCTTCGTGGGTTATGCCCCAAAAGAAATTGAAGTAAATAACCAAAACCTGGTTAATGTTACACTGAGAGAAAATGTAAAGGGTCTTGACGAAGTTATTGTGATTGGATATGGGACTCAGAAAAAAATGAATCTAACTGCTGCTGTAGACCAGGTTTCAAGTGACGCCCTGGAAAACAGACCGATAGATAATCTTACACAAGGGCTTCAGGGAGTTATGCCTAACCTGAACATCAAACTAATGGATGGGAAACCAATTCAGTCGCCGTCTTTCAATATCAGGGGAACTACTTCAATAGGACAGGGTGGTAGCGCTTTGGTATTAATTGATGGAGTGGAGGGTGATCCAAGTTTATTAAACCCCAATGATGTTGCAAGCGTTTCAATGCTTAAGGATGCGGCTTCAGCAGCAATTTATGGTGCCAGAGGGGCATTTGGAGTAGTACTTATAACCACAAAAAATCCGGAGAAGGGGAAAACGAGTATTAATTATACCACTAATTATTCAATTAAAAAACCTTTAACGGTACCTAATTTTGTTACCGATGGTTATACATATGCAAAGATGTTTTCTGAAGCATTTATAAATGGAGACGGTTCTTTCCCTCAGAATATTAATAAAGAAATGAAATTCTCTCAAGCCTATCTCGATGCATTCAAAGCCAAAGTAGATTCTGGTCAGCCTTATAGTACCGTAGATATTGATCCGGTTACAGGTGAATATGTCTATTACGGTAGCACGGATTGGTATAAGGAGTTATATAAAAACACAACAAGTGCCACTGAAAACAACCTTTCTGTTTCAGGAAGCGGAGAGAAAACAACATATTTGATTTCAGGCAGACTACTGAACCAAAAAGGTTTATTCCGTTATAATTCTGATAATTATTCAATGGTTAATCTTCGTGCCAAGGGTACGATCCAGATATTTCCATGGCTACGAGTTGAAAATAATGCTGACTATTCCAATATGAAATATCATAATCCTATTGCCGTTGGAGAGGGTACTGTAGATATCTGGAACCTAATAGGTGTCGATACACATCCTGTTTCACCCTTGTTAAATCCAGACGGTACACTAACAACAGGTGCTGTATATAGCGTTGGTGATTTTTGGTATGGGAAAAATGGAATAGATATAGATAGAGGTGTCTTTAAAAATACGAGTGGTTTTACTGCCAGTTTTTTTAAAAATAAATTTAGAATTAAGGGGGACGTAACTATTAGAAACGACAAAAATAATAGTACCACTAAACGGGTACCCGTACCGTATAGCAGTAAACCTGGCGTGTTATTATATGTTGGAACAGCTACAAACGATCTCCAGAATGATTGGCAAAACACCCTCTATATGTCAACAAACGTTTACGCTGAATATGAAAATACGTTTCTCGATTCACATTATCTTAAGATAATGGGTGGTTATAATTATGAACAATCAACATTTAATAGATTCGATGCTACCAGGAATGGTCTTATCTATCCCGATGCTACCAACATTAACTTAGCGTTGGGGCAGGCAATTTCAACAATCGGAGGTTATGAAAAATGGGCAATTTTAGGAGGTTTTTCCAGATTGAATTACTCATTTAAAGATCGATATCTTATAGAGATTAATGCCCGATATGATGGCTCTTCAAAATTCCCTTCAAACCAGAGATATGCTTTTTTCCCTTCAGTATCGGGAGGATGGCGTCTCTCAAAAGAATCTTTCTGGCATGTATCTCCAAAACTTGTTTCTGAGTTGAAGCTCAGAGCATCATATGGCTCTCTTGGCAATGGTAATATCAATTCATATGCTTACCAGGAGCAATTAGCTATAGCTCAGTCAACTATTATCCTAAACGGGGTATTACCACAGTATACTACCAATCCAGGTGTTCTTCCCAATGGGCTTACCTGGGAGACTTCTACGACCTCCAATTTTGGATTGGATTTTGCAACTCTTTCTAATCGTTTAATTTTTGTGGGAGATATATACCAACGTAATACCACAAACATGTATACTATTGGTCTTACACTACCTGCAACTTTCGGAGCCACAGCTCCAAAAGGTAATTATGCCAATTTACAAACAAAGGGATGGGAATTATCATTATCATGGAGAGATAAATTCATAGTTGCATCCAAACCTTTAAATTACGACATAAGATTTACTCTGGCAGATAACAGGGCTGTCATTACTAAATACAATAACCCTAATAAACTGCTCTCCGATTATTATAAAGGACAAGTTATCGGAGAAATCTGGGGTTATACCACTGAGGGATTCTTCATAGATGATGCTGATGTGGCTTCACACGCAAAGCAAAGTCCTCAGATGAGAGCATCTCCATCGGGTATCTGGTATCCGGGTGATATAAAGCTTAAAGATCTGAATGACGACGGATTAATTAATATTGGAACGAACACCGTAGCTGATCCGGGCGACAGGAAAATAATTGGTAACAGTTCTCCCAGATATCTTTTTGGAATTAACCTTGGTGCAGACTGGAATAACTTCTTCTTCTCAGCATTCTTCCAGGGCGTCGGGAAGCAGGACTGGTATCCGAGTACTGAATGTGAATTTTTCTGGGGACAGTACAACAGACCATACAACAATATACCCAAGTGGCAAATTGGTAAAATGTGGACACCTGATAATACTGATGCTTATCTTCCCAGAACTATGTCACGTGCTGCATCCAGTTCCACTGCAAGAGAACTTGGTGTCGCCCAAACAAAATATTTGCAGAATGTATCTTATATCAGGTTAAAGAGTCTGCAGATTGGATATAACCTGCCAAGCAATCTTGTTTCCAAAATTGGAGCGAGTGCTCTAAGGATATATTTCTCCGGTGAAGACCTCTGGTCCTTTTCCTCACTCTATAAAATTATTGGCAAAGGACTTGATGTTGAAAACACAACACCAAGGGATCAGTTGTTGAGGCCGGGTACAGGTGCCGATGGATTTAACTATCCTATGATGAAAAGCTACTCATTTGGGTTATCCGTAGAATTTTAATATAATAAATAAAATATACTGTTATGAAAAATCAATATATATGGTTCTTCCTCTTTAGCTTCATTCTTATAAGCTGCGAGAAGGAATTGGAACAAGCTCCGGTGTCAACAGCATCGAAATCTGCCGTTTTTGGTAGTCAGCAGGGTTTGGATCTATATGCCAATTCCTTTTATCAGATCCTTCCAGGACTTGTTACCAATCTCGATGCAATGTCAGATTATCTGGCAGTTAAGGCTGTTCCTACATTTATTCAGGAAAATGCTTTCTCACCCACCCTGAGTACCGGTTGGACATGGACAGCTCTAAGGAGCATCAATTATTTCATTGCCAATAATAAGGACCCAAAAGTTTCTGAAACTGTGAGAAATAATTATATGGGTATTGCTAAATTTTTTAGGGCCTATTTCTATTTCGATAAAGTTAAAAGATTTGGAGACGTCCCTTGGATCGGAAAGCCGCTAGATGTCGATGACCCTGTTTTATACGGAGGACGCGATCCACGTACTTTAGTAATGGACTCAGTTCTTGCTGATATTAACTATGCATGCGATAATATAACTTCAGTAAGTGATCCTACACGTAGTTTGGTTACAAAGTATGTAGCCTATGCCTTAAAGTCAAGAATCTGCCTGTTTGAAGGTACATTCAGAAAATACCATACAGAGCTGGAACTTACTGCATCAGCTAATACATGGTTGAATGAAGCTGCAACGTCTGCCAAAACAGTTATGGATGCAGGCATTTATTCTATTTATACCACAGGAGGACCAGGAAAATCATATCGCACAATATTCACAAACCCTGCTCCAATTGCTAGTGAAGTTATGCTTTCAGCGATCTCCGATCTTACCTTAAAAATTCTTAATGATGCAAACTGGTATTGGACAAGTGGGACTTATGGCGACAAGGCAAGTTTTATAAGAACCTTTATCAATACCTATTTAAATCTTGATGGAACATCATTTACAGATAACCCTGCATATCCTACAATGTTGTTTAAAGATGAGGTAAAGAACAGAGATTTAAGACTTAAACAAACTATACGTTTAGGAGATTACAAAAGAATTATCGGAGGAACACAGGTTCCTGCTCCTCCTGTCTTCTCATACACCTTTACAGGGTACCAACCTATCAAATGGACACTTGATGATATGTACTATGATTCTGAAAAACTCAATAATAATTCCATTTCAGAATTCCGCTTTGCAGAGGTTTTGTTGAATTATGCAGAAGCTAAAGCTGAGCTGGGTACACTAACAGATGATGATTGGGCAGCTACTATCGGTGTTCTTCGAACAAGAGGAGGAATAACGGCCGGATTAACTACAAAACCTACTGTTGCTGATCCATATCTGATTGCAAATTATTTCCCTGACATTACCGATCCTGTTATTTTGGAAGTAAGAAGAGAAAGAGGCATTGAACTGTGCCTCGAGGGATTCCGTTTTTCAGATATCCTGAGATGGAAAAGAGGTGAACTCATGAACCAGGAATGGAACGGTTTTTATGTCCCTGAACTAGTAACGCCTATGGATCTAAATGAAGATGGTATCCTGGATGTTGCTTTCTATCAGGGAACACTGCCTTCACCAACTGTAGCGGGAGTCACTTATATAAACGTTTCTCCCCTCATCAGCGGTAAAACAAATTCTCAGCTACTGAAGAATGGTACCTCCGGCGAACTGACCTGGATGAATAATATCCCCAGAAAATGGGAAGATAAAATGTACTTCTATCCCATTCCTGCAACCGACCTGATAACAAACCCAAATCTTGGTCAAAACACAGGGTGGTAGAATTAAAATAATCAAAAAAGGCTTGAAGAAGAAAATTCTTCAAGCCTTAATATTTTTAATACTCTAATCAAAATCAATCATATATAATTATGAAAAAAACTATGTTGTCATTAGTTTCTGGTATTTTTATTCTTATTTTGACATCTACTGTTTGTAGCCCTCTAAATAAAACTATAGATAATAAACAGATTTTAGTAAAAATATTGAGTTACAATGTCCGAAACTGCCGTGGGATGGATAATATCACAGATTATAAAAGAATAGCAAATATAATTAACAGTATTTCACCAGAAATTGTTGCTCTTCAGGAACTAGATAGCGCTACAATACGCAGTAATGGAAAAGTAGTTTTAGATGAACTGTCGGCATTTACAAATATGTATGGTACTTATGGCGCTTCAATAGCCTATCAGGGAGGGAAATATGGGATTGGAATATTAACAAAGCAAAAACCAATCAGTTGGAGAAGAGTTGCATTGCCGGGTCGTGAAGAAAGACGTAGCTTACTAATTGTCGAACTAAAAGATTTCGTAATCTGCTGCACACATCTTTCATTAACTGAAGAAGACCGAGCAGCCTCAGTAGATATCATAAATGAAGCTTTAAAAGATATTTCAAAGCCAATCTTTCTTGCCGGTGATTTTAACTCTGTACCGGAATCGGAGGTGATTCAACATATTGAGAAAAACTGGTCAATGCTTAATAACCCTAAAATTCCAACTATACCATCAAATAACCCACAAAAATGTATTGATTATATTTTTGCAGCTAAATTTACAGGTCAGGTATCCAGAACAATACAAACATTTGTCGAAAACGAACCGTTAGCTTCGGATCATCTTCCGGTTTTGGTCGAAGCAGAAATTAATTAGATCTTTA
>DCFT01000182.1:1427-3473 GCA_002319885.1 Bacteroidales bacterium UBA1797 | reverse complement strand
TCTACCGGGACTGGCAAAAAGCGCGGCACCCCGACGCTGACGCCAACTCATTAAACCGCCGGGCCGTTAGCACAAATATTACAGTATGTGGCGATTATGCCTACGCGCCGTGTTTAAAATGTTTCCTCTTGACAAGATAGTTCCTGCACTTATTCCGGGACCTGCACTTCGCCCAATAGCCAATTTGCCCTCCCGCCGTCATACGAAAGCTACTGTTATAAAATTAAAAATACTGCCTTTTATCTGGACATTGCCATCGCGACACAAAAGACAAATACTTGTGCTAACTTTATCAAAATCTGGGAAACCATGATAAATCTTAATTCCTTTTCACTCTAATCTAATAATTACGACAATGGGACTAATGATTCACAGTTTGGAAATTCTCTCGCCAGAAGCAAAAAGAGATTATTTCATATATATTTTAGACTATGGATGGTCTGAACCTTTATCAGATGTGATTAGAAAAAACTTCCAAAATTTGGCTAGATGGGCATCTAAAAATGATTCAGCAATTATAACCGGTGTGGGAGAAATAGGTCATTTTGACAATGAAGTACTATCATGGCACAGAATTAATGGTGAGGATGCGGAAAATGTGCTGCCAGCAATATTGATTACAAGAACAAATCCACATAAATTCAGACATTTTTCTGATATGGGCTCAGAAAAAGTAGGTAAAGATTTTAGTTATATTTTGATTCCACTTAAAAAAATCTGTAAGACTGAAACTGATGTTCTCGAATTACTTACAAAAATCATTAAAGATATTGAAGAAAAGAAGGACTTGAGCGATTTTAAGGTCAAGGAGGAATTGAAACCTGGACTAGGAAAAGCTATTGTTAAGTCAATAATACTGGAACCAAATTTTGCCGGAGTAGGATTTAGTTTTAACAAATTGAAAGATTTTTTAAAATAGAAATCCTGAAAAGTAATTACACAATTTGTGTTAACAATTAAGATCAATTTAAATATATGTGAAAATAAATAAAAAGTATTACTATGAAACAATCTGAAAAACTTGATTTAATTCTTCGAGAATTGTACAAACACAAGAATAAAGGATCATACCTTTCAATCGTATGGATATGCCAGGAACTTAATATTCCTCTTGATTCAACTCTAGAATTGAATAGATTAGCACATCGGCTTAAAGAGGATGGATACATTAAAGCAATTTTCACCCATAATGACTGTTCAGCTGAATTAACTAGTTATGGAATTGATTATTGCGAAGAGAATTCTTACACATATTCAGGCAATTCAGTTATTACTAACAATTACAGCATTTCAATTGTCAACAGCCCAAATGCGAACATAGTTAATGATTCTCAAAATGTTACTATAACTCAAACTGTTGGTGAAGCAAATCAAGCTATTGAGAAAATAAGAGAAACAATAAATTCTGATCCTTCAATTGATAAAGAAAAAATTATTGAAATTTTAGATTGTCTTAATGAAATTCAGGAAGGCATAAAAAATAATCAAAAGCCAAAATTTGCAATAAAATCGCTAATAGATATTGTAGGGGGTATTGCGTCAATTGCCAGTTGGGTTACGACTTTAGGGCAATTTGCAGGATATATTCCAACTCCATAATCTTTAAGACAAAACTTAATACCTTTAAACCTTAAAATAATGAAAATTTAATACTTGTGCTATCACGGATCTATCATTTCTTCATAATATTGCTTTAAAATAAAAACCGTGGCTGACAAGAAATTAGAAAAGTGGATTATCGCAAGAAAAAAGCATAAATTATCTGACAAGCATGTTCAGATGGCAAGAGAGCTCGGCTTAAATCCAGACAAATTAGGCAAAATAGATAATCACAAACAAGAGCCTTGGAAAGCTCCATTAAAGGAATTTATTGAAGAAATATACTTCAAGCGATTTAATAAATCCGGACCCGAATTTGTGAGATCATTAGAACAAATTATCTTAGCGCAGCTAGAGAAAAAGAAAGAAAAGAAATTGAGAAAGCTTGAGAGGAGAGATGTCTCTTCTCAACCCTGACAATTCATACTTGTGCTAACTCGGACGGTT
>DCFT01000182.1:874-1161 GCA_002319885.1 Bacteroidales bacterium UBA1797 | reverse complement strand
CGGTTTAATTAAGTGCCTTCCGCAGCCCGTGACAGCTTCTCAGTCAATCCTAAAATCTATGCCCTTAAACTCTGTTCTGTTTATAATTTTCTGTGGCACCCGGACAGTTTCGTCTACCGGGACAGCATCATCGGGCTGCGGGCCGACGCGCTGGTGCCGAGTTTTTTGCTCTTCACCGAGACTATTTCGTCGTGACACATAACTTCATTGCCATCAATCGGGACTTGTTACCGTTTCGCAGTCTCACCGTGACCCTTGGCTACTCTGCCATCTACCGGGACTGGCAA
>DCFT01000182.1:0-596 GCA_002319885.1 Bacteroidales bacterium UBA1797 | reverse complement strand
CACCGCGACGCAGACGGCAACTAATCAAACCGCCGGGCCGTTAGCGGTAAGCCGAGTGGCTTTTCAATATGATTAAATCATAACAAATATATGCATACCGCTAACGGTAAAAATATTAAAACAGACTTATATGTAACTGATCATATGAACATCCTAGATTATTATTACCTGAGGGTATGATTTTTGTAGTGTTGAATAAAACCAAAACCTAATCATATGAAAAAACTTAGTTTTATTTTTGTATTCCTAGTTCTTTTATTGAGCTGTGAAAAGAAAGACAATACTTGCAATTGTGATAAACCACTGGAAGAACTTTCCTGGCTACAAGAATTAAAGGCATCATTTACAAATTGTTCCTGCCAAATTTCAATTATTCAGGCTACATATCAAAAAAAGACAGTTTTTTATCCAATAATGAATGATCCTCTATGTAATTCTTATCAGGTAATTGTTTTATATGACTGCTGCGGAACTACTATAAAAACCTACACCCTGACTGATCAGACATTTGGTGATGAAGTAACTGAACGAAAAACAATATATACCTGCAAGACTAAAAAATAACGGCCTATCCGCTAACTCGGACGGTTTAATTA
>DCFT01000206.1 GCA_002319885.1 Bacteroidales bacterium UBA1797 | reverse complement strand
AGACTCAGTACTGAAGCCTGTACACGGGCTGTTGTTCCTTCCCCGTTAAAGACGGAAAGCGCATTACCTTCAATTTTTATCGGACGACCATCTCTTGTTTTAACAAGTATTCCTGAATACTCATGCCCGTCATAGAATTCTGATGCAAAGTAGAGAGCTTTACCCGGTGTTACCTCGGGTGGCTGAATAACATATGGCAATGCATTAATAACTGGTCTTTTGCAACTCGCCAGAATAGCTGCCGAACCAAAGCTGAATCCAAGCACTTTTAGAAAATCTCTTCTGGAAGTACCCCGTTTCATAAAGCCACTATCAAACAATTCCGTAAAAGAATTATTGCCTGTTCCGTCACTTTTTTCCTCCTGTCTGGTGGCGATGTTCTTAATTTTCTTCGGATTTTTCCCGTCCTTTTTCATATATCAGCGCCTTTCCAATATCATTTTATTAATAATGGCATTTCATACATTCTGTCCCACCTACCATACTCTCCGTAACACTATCAAGCTCTCCTTTTTTCATTTTTTCTGCCAGGGTTCTGTATTGGGAATAGAACAGGTCATTGTGAAAATCAACTTTTTTTGTCCGGTGACAATTAATACACCATCCCATCGACAAATCTGATACCTGTTTTATTTCGGTCATATCTTTAACATTCCCATGACACTCGGTACAGCTTAATCCTCCGGCGCTTACATGCTGTGCATGACTGAAAAAAACGTGGTCAGGAAGGTTATGCACTTTAATCCACACTATGGGTTTTTGATTCTCATACGAACTTATGATCTTTGATATTTCAAATACACCTGAACGTGTCCCGTTGCGTACCATGAGGTGGCAATTCATACAAACATTCACCGGTGGAATACCTGCAGTTTTGCTATATGGGGCATAGCTATGGCAATAAATACAATCCGTTCCATTCTGGCCGGCATGGATAGCATGTGAAAACTTAATAGGCTGTGCCGGAGAATAATCTTTGGAACGACCCAGCATAATAGCATTAACCACCAGGGTATAAATAATAAAACTACCTGTAACTAATAAAATAATATAGTTTACCCATCTCTTTTTCAGCTTTTTGGTAATAATACTATCAACAACAGAGAACAGAAACAGAGCCGATGCAAAAATGAACAATATCAGATTTGTTATTACCGGTTTATCTGGTTTAAGTCCGATGCTGACAAATTTGTCCATAAAACCTTTGACCAATACAATATCTTCAGGGGTAAGATGGATCCCTTTGTGTACCTGCATTAATTTCTGTCCGACAGGTTTCAGCAACACTCTGCTCAGATCACGTGCATTTTTATGAAGATATTTTTTAGAAATCTCAAGGGCATCAGGGTTCCAGTTCAGAGTATCGCTAACCATTGTATTATGACAACCCGCACAATTAACCGATTCATTTTTCTGGTAAGCCAATCCATAGAAAAGCCGTTCCCCCCTTATTAATTCCTCTGCTTTAAGCGTCCTCCTGGTATCCAAAACAGAGTCTGTAACAGAAGGAATAATTGTGCCTTTTGGGTGAAGTTTAATGGTATCAGTTTCTTTTTGTGCAACACTATCACCGGGTTGAACTAATGTATCAGAAGAGGGAAATTCAGCTGTATCCGTTATCCCGGGAATAATAGGATAACAAGTGCAGGTAATGAATAGAAAAAGCAGAACAGGTAGTAAATATCTAATTATTTTACCGGGAGAATATCTGCTCATTTTAGTAAGTTCTAGAGTATTTAATACTTTACCATTAGAATTAAATCAGTTCTCCCCTACAATATTCAACAAATTCAAAAATATAAAAATGATTGGTAAAATCTAAGCCAAGGCATAATTTTCTTCATTAAACCTTAATAAAAAATGTTGATCTTACTTAAAGTAAATTCAATGTACAGATCACCGGTGGTGAATTAATAATTAACTGATTATTTATACTATTTATCTTTTCTGTCTTTATCTTTGTGAATTATGTGCAATTTGTTTAGACTATGATCGTTTATTTTTTGTAATTAATATTTTTTAACCATGAAAAAATTCTTTACTCTTCTTACGCTCTTAATAATTTCTACAGGTTTCTTTGCCGGCTGCAAAAAGGATAAAGGACAACCTCCGGTTCTGCCACCACAGGAATCCATGGTTATTGATTTCAGCAATTTTGCCACAACAAAAAAATCTGTGGAGCTTCTTCCCGGGCAAAAAGGTACCGAAAACAGTAACTGGGAATATGCTGCAATAGTAGCCGGTTATTGGAAGCTAATTATAAATACTACACTGGCGGTTCCAGTTACTGCCTTTAAAGCTGCAATGAATCAGGTCCCTGTATTTGTTTCAACAAAAACATGGCAGTGGAGCTATAGCATAACATATTTAAATGTTACGTACGATGCTAAACTTACAGGACTTATCCGCAGCAGTGATGTACAATGGAAAATGTATATTACACGAGAGGGAACGAACGGTTTTACTGACTTCCTCTGGTTTGAAGGCACTTCCAAACTTGATGGTACAGGTGGCCAGTGGATTCTTTATCAGGATCCGACCTCTCCAGTATCGTTTCTTCAGATTGACTGGACAAAAACCGATACAAGTGTCGGATACATAAAATATACTTATCTTAAAGCCGACTCCTTTTTAAACAGTTTTATTGAGTATGGATTAACTACTAACGATTTAAATGCCTATTATAATATTCATTACTACAATGGGGTTAAATTTTCAGATGTAAATGTAGAATGGAATACTACTACTCTCAACGGCCATGTGAAATCTGTTGATTATCTTGGTGATTCAAACTGGTATTGCTGGGATTCCAATAAAGTCAATACTGTTTGTCCGTAATTAACGAAATTTAAATAAGAGGGTATCTCAAAAGTTATTTTTACCCGCAAACCTGCCTGCCGGTAGGCAGGTTTGTGAATTTATTTTGTGCCATCCCAACGCTTCGGTCGGGATCTTCGCTTCGCTTCGATTTGTGGTTAATTGATTTCTTCTTTTGAGACAGCCTCTTTATATTTTGTTACAGAAAGTGATTCGCCTTTTAGTATGCTTCATTTAGGACACTAAATTGTGGTCTTCGTTTTTTTTATTATTTTGCGCTCCTCAATTTTAAAAAAATACTAATGTCAACAGGGAAAAAATCTGTTTTACTTATATTTCTGATCCTTATTTGCGATCAGATATTGAAAATATGGGTCAAAACACATATGATGCTCGGCCAGGAAATTCATCTTTTCGGTAATTGGGGCATACTGCATTTCATTGAAAATAATGGGATGGCATTCGGGATGGAAATGGGGGGCAAACCCGGGAAACTTATTTTAAGCGTTTTCAGAGTCATTGCAATTTTTGGAATCGGCTGGTTCCTCTATTCTCTTATAAGAAAAAAGGCTAACCTTGGACTAATACTGGCTGTGAGTGCAATAATGGCTGGTGCGATCGGAAATTTAATAGACAGTGCATTTTATGGAATGATATTCAGTGAAAGTTTTAACCAGCACGCTGTTCTTTTCCCGCCAGGAGGCGGATATTCTTCATTCCTCCAGGGAAGAGTTGTTGATATGTTCTACTTTCCTGTAATAAATACTCACTGGCCACAATGGTCACCATACAGACCAGGGGAATCGCTTATTTTTTTCAGACCTGTGTTTAATATCGCTGATTCATCGATAACATGTGGAGTTTTATCAATTGTATTATTTCAGAAGAAAATGTTCAGGAATTTATCCTGAGCCCCTTTACATTTGAGATAAATCTGATACTACTCCTGGCAACAGCCGCTGACACAATTTAAAATTGTTTTCAGGTTTACATGTTTCAGAAAGTACCATGTGTTTTTACCGTCCCTTTTTGAAGCCAGTACTCCTTTATCTTTAAGTATTCCAAGATGATGTGAGGCGGTCGACTGTTCAATCCCAACCTGCTTATGAATTTCGGTTACGGTCTTCTTCTGGCCGTCTTCGAGACACCCAACAATTTTAATACGTACCGGATGCGCAATTGCTTTTAGCATGCCTGCTGCTCTTTCAAGACTCTCGGGATTCAGTTCTTTAAATTCCATCAGTAATTAAATTTCATGAAGCAAAGATATATAAATATGTTGATATGATGAATCCAGCTCCGATTGAAGTATAAAATAGTTCAGATTTGAAGAACTATCATCTAAAAGGCTATCTTGAGCGACTGATTTTATTATATTTGAAAGAAATAAATATTTATGTCTGCACTTGCCGGGATAAAAAAGCCTGTTGAAACAGAAATGGCTGAATTTGAAGCCTTTTTCAGCAAAACTATGCGCAGTGATATCCCTTTATTGAACATAATTCTCAATTATATTCTCCGTCGCAAGGGTAAACAGATGAGGCCTTTGCTGGTATTCTTAACTGCAAAGCTGAACGGCGAAATTGTAGAATCAACCTATATTGCTGCAACTTGTATTGAACTTCTTCACACTGCATCACTTGTTCACGATGATGTTGTTGACGATGCTAAAGAACGTAGGGGTTCTCTTTCAATTAATGCCCTGTGGAATTCTAAAATAGCTGTTTTGCTAGGAGACTACCTGCTTTCGACCGGGATGCATATATGTGTGGAAAAATCGCGCTATGATATGCTGGAAATCATTTCTGAAGCAGTTAAATCAATGTCAGAAGGAGAGCTTTTACAGCTTCAGAAAGCCAGAAAATTAAATATTAAAGAAGAAGATTACTATAAGATTATAATAAGCAAAACAGCCGCATTGCTGTCGGCATGCACGGCTTGCGGAACAAGATCGGTGTCAGAAGACCCTGAAACTATTCAGTTGATGAAGGATTTCGGCGAGAATATTGGAATTGCTTTTCAGATACGTGATGATATCCTTGATTATGAAGGCACAGGACTAACGGGCAAAACAACCGGAAATGATATTAAAGAAAGAAAGATTACTCTTCCGTTGATTCATGCATTGGAACAATCAGCAAACTCAAAGAAAAGACATATTCTGAATATCGTAAAAAACAAAAAAAAGTCTAGGGCAGAAATAAATGAGGTTATAAGTTTTGTTATTGAGTATGGAGGTCTCAACTTTGCTGAACTTAAGATGAATCAATATCGTGATAAAGCTCTTGCAATTCTCGATTCTTATCACGATTCAGAAGTAAAAGAATCTCTAAAGCAATTCGTTTATTATACAACAGCGAGGAGAAACTGATTTTATTCTGCTACCAGAGGAATCATTGCAACTTTTCCCAGATCTTTTACATAGTGCTTTGAACCAATCCAGAAAAGAAGGGCTCCTGCTAAAAGAACAAAAGGGAGAATTGAAAGAGCGGTCTGTATATTCGTCAGATCATAAATTTTGCCCATTACTACAGGAGCTGTTGAGGCTCCCAGGAGATTCTGCACAACCACCGCTATAGCATATGAAGTCGCCCTCAACCCCGGGTGGATAACATCCTGTGTAACAGATGCTGCGCCGGATATAAAGGCAAGAACAAGCACTCCGAAAATCAGAAACAGAACATACTGAACAGTTCCTTTAAACAGGGTAAGTGCACTGAACAGGACTAAAGCCGATATCAAGGTGGATGCCGCAGGAAAAAGAAGCCGGGCATTGTCTCTGGTTTTTCTCCAAAGATCGGTCAGATAGCCTCCTAAGGGTGCTCCGATAAGGGCCAGCACCATAACTGAACTCGCCATTTTTCCTGCAGTTTCCTGTGGGATATTTCTCATTTTCTCAAAATAAGTAGGAAGCCAGGTCAGCATTGAGGTTGTAACAAAAACAACTAAAGCCATACCCAGGTATGTTAAAAGAACAGATGGTTTTGTAATGAATTCTTTTATCATGTCCTTCTTCTCCATCTTTATTTTGTTGCTGTTTTTATCGTAGAAAGAAAGGTCAACTGTTTTATAGTCCTTAACGAAAAGGAACAGAATGGCAACTATAAGACCAGGTATAGCGACTATTCCGAAAGCATGCCTCCATCCCAGCTTTACAGCAATAATTCCTCCAAGGAGAACTCCTATTGCAGAACCAAGAGGTATTGAAGCGTTCCATAAACCCATCATCCGGGCCCTTCTGTCAACAGGATAAAGGCCCGATATCATGGCGCTTCCCCCCGGAGCATATCCTGCCTCTCCCACACCAATGAGCATCCGGGCCATGAAGAGCTGTACAAAATTACCGGTTAAAGCGCACAGTGCAGTGGCAAAGCTCCACATAATTGCCATTACTCCTATAGTTTTGGTCCGGCTCCACCTGTCTACGAGTATTGATATCGGAAAAGTAAGAATGACGATTGCCCAGTATACTGCCGATACAAGCAACCCGCTTTGCGTATGTGTTATTCCCCAGTCTTTCTCAATTGATGTAAACATCGATGTAACTACCATTCTGTCGATATAATCAAACATATACAACAGGAATAATAACATAAAAACATAATTTGAGTACCTCTTGGAGAATAGATACCCGCTGCGGTCTTTTGGATTTTTCATTCCGACTTTTTATTCGTAAACCTTAATACCAAGTAAATGAAAAATAATGTCAGTTGGTTTTTTTATTGTATTTTTAAGTCTTTATACTTAGATTGAAAACCTCTTCTGAAGCAAAACTTCAGACACTCTGGTATTAAATAGATAATTTTATAATTAAACTTTAAAATTAATTCAGGCTATGACAACTTTGGAACAAATTAATGAGTTTATTGATTCACAGCCTATCGCAATTGTAGGCGTTTCGCGTAATCCAAAAAAGTTTGGATATACTGCTTTTAAGGAACTAAAAGAAAAAGGGATGAATATCATTCCGGTTAATCCGCTGGCAGATGAAATAATGGGCGAAAAATCTTATCAAAGTGTAAAAATGCTTCCTCCTGAAGTGAAAAGTATAATTGTTGTTACAAAAAAAAATGTAACGGCTTCTGTGATCAGAGAAGCCAAAGAAAAAGGGATAACAAAGGTTTGGATACAACAGATGGCTGATAGTAAAGAGGCTCTTGATGAGCTTAAAGACTCAGAAATAAATTTTATAACAGGAGAGTGCATTCTCATGCATTACAAACCACATAGTATTCATAAGTTCCATGCCAGTTTAAAAAAATTCTTCGGCCGTTTTCCAAAATGATGACAGAAAACAATAATCCATTTAACCTTAAATTTATTGTCAGAGATTATGAATGTGATCTTCAGGGTGTTGTAAATAATGCCAATTACCAGCATTATCTTGAGCATGCCAGGCATCAGTTTCTAATCTCTAAAGGAGTCAGTTTTGTCGAGCTCCACGATGAAGGGACTGATCTTATTGTAACCAGGGTGGAAATCGAATATAAATATCCATTGAAGAGCCGCGATGAATTTATTGTTACTGTGGATATCCAAAGAGAGGGAAATGCCCGGATACTTTTTATTCAGGACATATTCAGGTTGCCTGATTTAAAGCTTATTGTCAAAGCAAAAGTAACAGGAATAGCTACAAAAAAAGGGAGACCTGTTCCTCCCGGAAACCTGGTTACCCGACTTGGGTTAGAGCCTTGAATTTCAAACTAAAAGATTAAAAAATGAAATCAAAAACATTCATATGCCTGAGGGTAGTGCTGCTGATCATTATTGTGGCTGATTCTTCTTACTCATACTCTCAGAATATTGAAGACCTGAAACAGAGATATGATAAACAGGAAGTCTACATTACTATGAGAGACGGGGTAAAACTATTTACATCAATATATACACCGAAGAATACTGCTGTAACTCACCCCATACTTCTTAACCGGACTCCCTATGATATCGAACCGGGAGGCCAGCATAGTTACAACTTCCATGTGCAGCTTTACAACAGATATACTGAAGATAATTATATAATGGTTTACCAGGATGTAAGAGGTAAATATATGAGTGAAGGCGAATTCGAAGATATACGACCAATAATACCAAATAAGACGAACAATATTGATATTGATGAATCCACTGATACATGGGACACTGTTGACTGGCTGATTAAAAACGTCGCGAATAACAATGGGAATGTTGGAATTTTTGGAATTTCATATCCCGGATTCTATTCAACAATGGGCATTATTAATGCACATCCCGCTGTAAAAGCGGTTTCTCCTCAGGCACCTGTAACAGCCTGGTTTTTAGGCGATGATTTTCATCATAACGGAGCATTTTTTATTCTCGATTGCTTTGACTTTTACTATAGCAACGGGCATCGCCACAGGGCACCGACCAGGAAAGGATTTTTTTCATTTAAGTGGCCTGTTCCGGATAACTACGCGTTTTTCATATCCGCAGGAGCCGACAAAAACCTTGCTCCTGAATATCTTGGCGACAGTATTAAATTCTGGAATGATGCTTTTGCACATCCCGATTATGACGATTTCTGGAAAGCAAGAGACCCAAGGCAATTTCTTACAAATGTCACTCCTGCCGTTATGACAGTGGGAGGTTGGTTTGATGCCGAAGATCTCTATGGAACACTTCATACCTACGAGGCCATTGAAAAACAAAACTCGCCGTCAACAAAGAACTTTCTTGTAATGGGTCCCTGGTCACATGGGCAGTGGGCCTTCGGAAAAGCAACAAACCTGGGCAATATTTACTGGGGCCTCGATGCAAATGCAAAATTTCAATCTCTTGAAAAGCGCTTCTTTGACTATTATCTGAAGGGAGAAGGCAAACATGAAATACCGGAGGCTACCATCTTTGTCACCGGTTCGGATGAATGGAGAAGCTTTGACTCATGGCCGCCAAAAAATATTTTTGAAAAAAATCTTTTTTTGCAACCCGGCGGAGCTGTTTCATTTAAATCACCTGAAGCCAAAGAAAGCTTTGATGAATATGTTTCTGATCCGATGAAACCGGTTCCCTACACTGAAACGATAGGAACTCACCGGACTGCCGAATATATGACCGATGATCAGAGATTTGCATCGCGGCGACCCGATGTGATGGTTTATCAGACTGACATTCTTTCTGATGATATGACCTTAACCGGTCCGCTGACTGCTGATCTTTTTGTCTCTACAACAGGGACAGATGCTGATTATATTGTTAAATTAATTGATGTTTTTCCCCCCGATACTGAAGCAGATATCTCTTCCGATATAAAAGTTCCCCTGGGAGGATACCAGATGCTTGTCAGGGGTGAAGTATTCAGGGGAAAATATCGGAACAGCTTTGAAAAGCCCGAACCTTTTATCCCCGGAAAGGTGACTGAAGTAAAATATACTATGCCGGATATTGCGCATACCTTTAAAAAAGGACATCGCATAATGGTCCAGGTTCAGAATTCATGGTTTCCACTCGTGGATAGAAATCCTCAGAAATTTGTGGATATTTACACCTGTTCAGATAGCGCCTTTCAAAAAGCCACGCAGAGGATCTACCACGACTCAACCTATCCGTCGAATATAAAAATTACAGTACTGAAATAGAAAATCTGAAAGAGGACTATTCAACATTTGCTTGCGATACAGTAATGAAGTTATAGGAAACTGCAAAGATGAACATTAAGAAATTGCTGATAATAATCCCTTTGGTATATACAGGCCTCTGCTTTGTGCGGGAAACTGACCTTGATGACATTATTCAGCCCGGGACTAAAGTTGAAAAACTTGCAGACGGATTCTTGTTTACAGAAGGTCCAGCCGCTGACGCAAAAGGGAATGTCTATTTCACCGATCAACCCAATGACAGAATAATGGTCTGGAGCATTTCCGGCAAATTATCTACTTTCATGCAGCCCTGTGGCCGTTCAAATGGTCTCTCTTTTGATAAGGATGGTAACCTGTGGGCATGTGCTGACCAGAAAAATGAGTTATGGTGCATCACACCAGACAAAATAATCACAATTATTCCCTCAAAATTCCAGGACAAACCACTTAATGGTCCTAATGATCTGTGGAATGACGCCGAGGGAGGAGTTTACTTTACTGACCCGTTTTATAAACGAACATGGTGGGATCACGACTCAATGCCTCAGGATTGCCAGGCAGTTTATTATCTGGCTCCTGACCATAAAACAATTACAAGAGTAGCAGATGACCTTGTTCAGCCAAATGGTATTGTAGGTACTCCGGATGGTAAATCTCTTTTTGTTGCTGATATAGGCGGAAAAAGAACCTGGAAATATTCAATCTATCAAAACGGCAGACTTGGTAACAAAAAACTGTTTTGTGAAATGGGTTCTGATGGAATGACTATTGATTTAATGGGCAATATATATCTCACTGGTACGGGTGTAACCATTTTTGATAAAGATGGTGTCTTCATCGGAAATATTCCAATCCCTGAAAGCTGGACAGCCAATGTCTGCTTTGGCGGTGACGATATGAAAAGCCTGTTTGTCACAGCAAGTAAAAGTCTTTACAGAATACGAACAAAGATAAAAGGGGCTTATTGATCCATTGATTTCCTGCATCTGTCAAAACATTTATCACTTTAACATTTTCGTGAGTAAATATTTTTTATTATTGCAATCTGATCGATAATTTTCTGAACCTGATTTTATTCGAAGATATGTTGAAAAAACTGGAGTTTTTGGAAGGAACCCGAAGGGCTGATATTAAGCCAGGCATAGAGGTTAAAGTAGAATTAACAGAAGACAAACGCACAGGCCGGCTTACTGCAGGAAAAGTAAAAGAAGTTCTTACTTCATCGCCTAATCATCCTCACGGAATAAAAGTTATGCTTGAGAATGGCCTGGTAGGAAGAATCAAGCAGATAATCTGATTTTGTTTTTTGACTATCATCCAATTTTTTTCCTAAATTTGACCTCCCTGAAAACAAATGTTTTTCAGTTGACTTTATTTATAATTGGACAAATCCGGAAAAGATGAAATATGAAGACTTTCTTGTCAGTTCTCTTGGGAAATGTGGAGTTTCATCTCCGCTTAAGCGTACCCACCGTGTCGAAAATCCAATCTATAATTTTGTAGACGACAGTGAAAGAATCTTATATGATGTCTCGCTTGAAAACTTCAATAAATGCAGGGAAACAGGTGAACTTCCGGTTTCATTTGAAAAAGCCGGCCCGAGGGAAAATATCTATTTCCAACCCGCAAAAACGAAAGTCGGAATTGTCACATGTGGTGGTTTATGCCCCGGATTAAACAATGTAATACGCAGTCTGGTTAATGAACTATACTATAGATATGGTATCTGTCGTGTACTTGGTTTCAGATACGGATATGAAGGATTAATTCCCGACTATGATCATCCGGTTATAGAGCTTACTTCACAAATGGTTGAAAATATTCACCTTACCGGTGGAACATTTTTGGGATCGTCAAGAGGAAACCAGGATGTGGAAAAAATGGTTGATACTCTTGAGATAATGAATATCAATGTTCTTTTTTGCATAGGTGGAGACGGGACCCTCCGGGGCGCTCATGCTATACACAAAGTGATTGAGAAAAGAAAATTGAAAATTGCCGTAGCCGGTATTCCCAAAACAATTGATAACGATATAGACCTGATTCAAAAATCATTCGGTTTTGAAACTGCATTTTCTATTGCCAATGATATAATCAGGTATGCGCACAATGAGGCCTCAGGCGCATTTAATGGAGTTGCTCTCGTTAAACTCATGGGTCGCGATTCTGGTTTTATTGCTGCGACAGCCGCTCTGTCAATCCAGTCGGTAAATTTTGTTTTGATCCCGGAAATCACTTTTGATCTTTATGGTCCGTCGGGATTTCTCAGTATCCTGCAAAAACGTCTCGAAGCACGACACCATGCTGTAATTGTTGTTGCTGAAGGTGCAGGACAGGATTTATTCGAATGTACAGACCAACAAAGGGATATTTCCGGCAATATAAAATACAAAGACATAGGTGTATTCCTGAAAGACAAAATCTCAGAAGATTTTAAAACTAAAAATTTCCCTCATTCCATTAAATATATCGATCCAAGCTATATAATCAGGAGTGCTCCGGCAAATGCAAACGACAGTAAATTCTGTAATTTAATGGCCCAGAATGCTGTTCATGCTGCTCTTTCGGGAAAAACTGATTTTGTTATCGGGTTCTGGAATAACCAGTTTACTTTGATGCCTATTGAAATGGTGGTTGCAAAACGTAAAAAAATTGATGTTGAAGGAGAACTTTGGTGGAATGTCCTTGAGGCAACCGGCCAGCCAATAAGTATGAAAAATTCGTGATATGATAAAAACCATCATTTTTGATCTTGGAAATGTATTGATAAGTTTCAAACCCTCAGAATATTTTGATAAACATAAGTACCCTGAAACTATTAAGGCTAAAATTCTTGCGGATATTTTCGGTAGCAAAGAATGGCAGATGCTTGACAGGGGTGAAATCACCACTCCCCAGGCTATTGATTCGATTGCATTAAAATCAACGCTTAAGAAGGAAGAAATAACCCATATTTTCAATTTACGTACCGACCTGATATTTCCCCTCGATTCGAACGTCAGAGTTCTTCCTGCGTTAAAAAAACGCGGTTTAAAGCTATATTATCTGTCTAACTTCCCTCTCGATATTTTTGAAGAGGTGAGAACGGGTTATTATTTCTTTAAATATTTCAATGGAGGACTGATCTCAGCTGAAGCAAAATCTGCAAAACCTGAAAACAGAATTTATGAAATTCTCATTGAGAGATATTCTCTTCTGCCCGAAGAGTGTCTTTTTATAGACGATATAGAGATAAATGTCAGGAAAGCGGAAACGATAGGCATGAAAGGTCTGTTTACTGATGGTTCTCTCGAAATATCAGGAGAGATTAATAAAATACTAAGCGCTTCCTCTGGTTCTTAAATCCTGAATCGTATTTTCGTCCGTATTGCATGAATGAACAAATTGAACGGATGATCAAATCGAAATGATCCTACAGATTACAAATTGTTAATTTTTACAAGACTGTAGAGACGCCCAATTCGGGCGTCTCTTTTGGTATTTCCCGGCGTATCTTCTATATATGTGATTTTGAGACGCCCAAATCGGGCGTCTCTACATATTCTAGACCATCTTCAATATATCCCACACAAAGGCCCTGATACCTACCTCATCATTAATGGCATCAATTCTTTTTACCTTTTCAAGGACAGTATCTACCACCTCATCATCAACAATTGTCAGAACACTTTTATTAATCTCAGGCCAGGCATGCGTACCAAGGTGGGGAACACCGGTATTGGATCCCCGCCCCTGAACATTTTCCCAGAGCGAATAACCCTTGATTCCAAGCTTATCAAGCATGTATTCTACTTTCTCAGTATGGGCCTGATTATATATTATCATTATTGCTTTCA
>DCFT01000166.1 GCA_002319885.1 Bacteroidales bacterium UBA1797 | reverse complement strand
ACTTTTATCAGAAGAGCCACAATTCCTCTTGTTATTATAGCATCACTGTCGGCAGTAAAAGATATAAGTTTCCCATCGTAAGAAGGATGCAACCATACTTTCGACTGACAGCCTTCTATCAGGAAATCCTTTACCTTATACTTCGGATCAATAACCGGCAATTCCCTGCCCATATCAATCAGCAGGTTATACTTGTCCATCCAATCGTCAAAAAGTGAAAACTCCTCAATAATATTATCCTGTACTTCTTTAATTGTCATATTAAATATTTAGCCGAACATGCTTTTCACTTTTTCAATTCCTTCCGCAAGCGAGTCAATTTCCTCTAAAGTATTATAGAAGCAGAGTGAAGCCCGCACAGTTCCATCAATTCTATAATAGTCCATCACCGGTTGGGCGCAATGAGTTCCGGTTCTTACGGCTATACCCATTTTATCAAGAATCATACCAGTGTCGTATTGATGTATATCTTTTAAAAGAAATGAAATGGTTGATATTTTTTTACCGGACGTCCCATAAATCTTCAGTCCTTTTATTGCCGATAATCTATCGGTTGCATATAACAGAAGTTCTTTTTCCCTGGCCGCAATATTTTCCCTGCCTAAACCTGAAACATAATCCAGTGCTGTTGCCAGACCAATTGCTGCAGGATAGTTCATAGTGCCTGCCTCAAATTTAAAAGGTAGCTGGTTGTATGTTGTTTTTTCAAATGTAACCTTATCAACCATGTCGCCACCTCCCTGAAAAGGATCCAGCTCGGAAAGCCATTTCTCTTTGCCGTATAAGATCCCTATGCCGGCAGGACCATAAATTTTATGCCCCGAGAATACATAGAAATCACTGTCCAGAGCTTTCACATCAACAAATCCATGTTGTATTCCCTGGGCTCCATCAATAAGTACCGGGACATCGACAGAATGTGCAGCCTCAATAATCTCTTTTATCGGAAGAACCGTTCCCAGTGCGTTGGATGCCTGTGTCACTGCTACTAGTTTGGTTTTCTTTGAAAGAAGCTTATGATAATCTTCCGGAATTATTTCACCGTTATCATTTATAGGAATTACACGCAAAACTGCTCCTTTCCTCTGGCACATCATCTGCCATGGCACAATGTTGGCATGATGTTCGAGCCTGCTGAGTATTATCTCGTCACCCGGTTTAATATATCTCTCACCGAAGGAAAAAGCGATTCCATTTATTGAACCGGTTGTTCCCGAAGTAAAAATAACTTCTTCTTTCCTGCCGGCATTTATGAATGACCTCACTTTTTCCCTGGCTCCTTCGTATCCTTCTGATGACATATCACTTAAGAAGTGAACTCCTCTGTGTATGTTTCCATTATACGATTTATATACTTCGTCCACTGCGTCAAGAACACACTGCGGTTTTTGGGTAGTTGCACCATTGTCGAAATAAACCAGTGGCTTATTATAAACTTTCCTGCTGAGAATTGGAAAATCCGCTCTAATATCTGCTATGTCTCTCATGAAATATCCTGATTACCCGCACTTTACCATGCAACTTGCACACCTCGACAGTTCACCTTTCAGGCGTTGCATAACAAGATTATCCATTCTTTCCCGAAGCGGTTCAATCTTTATATTCTGGATCACTTCGTGAGCGAACCCGAACATAAGCATGAGCTTTGCTTCACGTTTATTTATGCCACGCGATTGCAAATAAAATAATGCATCATCGTTTAGTTGACCGACTGTAGCACCATGACTGCATTTAACATCATCGGCATAAATCTCAAGCTGTGGCTTGGAGTCCATCTTTGCATCATCAGTGAGAAGGATGTTATTATTCCTCTGATAAGCGAGTGTACCCTGAGCATCCTGACGTACCAGTATACGTCCGTTAAAGGCTCCGGTTGACATATCATCAAGGACCCCTTTAAACAACTGGTTGCTTGTACAGTGAGGAAATGCATGGTCGACATTTACAAAATTATCGATATGCTGCCATTTGTCGGCAAGAAACAATCCGTAAGAATAGCTTTCAGCACCTTCGCCACCAAGGTAGTGATAAGTACTGTTGCGAATAAGTCCACCATGAAGAGTAATATTATTGGAGGAGGTAACACTGTTTTTTTCCTGATGAATAAAGGTATTTGTGATTTTGCACGCATTATTATGTTCATTCTGTACTCTTATAATATCAAAATGTGCATTCTCACCAACAAATATCTCTGTAACAGAATTTGTCAGGAACTTCTGAGGCGAAAGCGTATGATCACAGATTATTATGGAAAAATTTGAATTTTTTTCTGCAATTATAAGATTTCTGTGCTGATTAAATATATCATTGCCCGCTTGAACCAGATTTACAACCTGGACAGGTTTATTCAGAGTTACTCCTTCAGGGATATAAACAAACACACCGTCGGAAGCCATTGCGGTATTCAGGTGCACCAGGCCGTCTGTTTCGCTTCTTGCATATTTACCAAAATGTTTTTCAAAAATGTCTTTAAACCGTACAGCTGCTTCGCTCAGACTACCTATCCATACACCACTTGGTAACTGACGGAGTTTTTCATTCACAGTAGGATAAAATCCGTTCAGTAATACAATTCCATGTGTATCGAGATTAGTTACTTCACAGCGGAATTTTTCGGCTTCAGCAAAATCAGAAGGCAGGGGCATAAAATAGCTCTCATAATCGTGATCAAAAAAAACATTGAGATTGGTATATTTATATGCCTCATCTTTCTTTGATGGGATTCCCAGTTCGCTGAATTTTTTAAGAGCAGGTGCTCTGAAAGAATTTATAAAAGGCGATGATACACCGGAAATCTTAGTAATATTATCTTTATAAAGATCCAGATATTTTTCAGTTATTTCAGATTTCCCGTTCATGCTTCTACATTATTTTCAATCTCTTTTTTTATCCAGTCATACCCCTTTTCTTCCAGTTCAAGAGCAAGTTCTTTTCCTGCCGTTTTAACAATCCTTCCATCATAAAGCACATGAACCACATCGGGTATTATATAATCGAGAAGCCTCTGGTAATGTGTAATAACAATAAATGAATTATCGGGATGTTTGAGTTTATTGACACCGTTTGCCACTATTCGTAATGCATCAATATCAAGGCCTGAATCAGTTTCATCAAGAATTGCGAGCTTAGGATCGAGCATTGCCATCTGGAAGATTTCGTTCTTTTTCTTTTCTCCACCTGAGAAACCCTCATTCACTGATCTGTTCGCAAGTTTTGAATCAATCTCTACAAGCTCCTTCTTATCGCGCATCAGTTTCAGAAAATCAGAAGCAGACAGAGGATCAAGGCCCTTATGTTTACGATGTTCATTAACAGCTGTCTTCATGAAGTTGACCATACTCACACCAGGAATTTCAATAGGATACTGAAACCCTAGGAATATTCCTTCTTTTGCCCTGTCTTCTGCTGCCATTTCGAGAAGGTTCTTTCCGAAATATGTAACTGTTCCTTCTGTCACTTCCACAAATTCCCTCCCGGCAAGTACTGCTGCAAGAGTGCTTTTACCAGAACCGTTAGGGCCCATAATTGCATGAATCTCCCCTGGTTTGACTTCAAGACTAATTCCTTTTAAAATACTTTTACCTCCTATTGAGGCTTTTAAATTATTAATAATCAACATAACAATATATTAAGATAATAAAATTCTGCTCTATCCCACACTGCCTTCCAGACTTATCTGAAGAAGTTTCTGGGCTTCTACTGCAAATTCCATTGGCAATTTATTAATTACTTCCCTGGCATATCCGTTGACGATAAGACCTATCGCATCTTCAGTTGAAATGCCCCTCTGGTTGCAATAGAAAATCTGATCCTCGCCTATCTTGGAAGTCGTTGCTTCGTGTTCAACAATTGAAGTAGAGTTATCAACCTCCAGATAAGGGAAAGTATGGGCTCCGCATTTATCGCCAAGCAAGAGTGAATCACACTGTGAATAATTCCTGGCATTAGTGGCATTCTTCAATACTTTTACAAGTCCACGGTAGCTGTTCTGACCATAACCGGCAGAGATTCCTTTTGAGACAACTGTACTCTTAGTATTTTTCCCGATGTGGGTCATTTTGGTTCCAGTGTCGGCCTGCTGATGATTATTTGTAACTGCTACAGAATAAAATTCACCTGTTGAATTATCACCGCGTAAAATACAGGAAGGATATTTCCATGTTATTGCAGAGCCTGTTTCTATTTGAGTCCAGGATATTTTTGAATTTTCTCCTTTACACATTCCTCTTTTAGTCACAAAATTGAAAACACCTCCTTTTCCTTCTTTGTCTCCCGGATACCAATTCTGCACAGTAGAATATTTCACTTCTGCATTTTTTTCAGCAACTATCTCGACAATTGCGGCATGAAGCTGATTCTCGTCTCTTGAAGGGGCAGTACACCCTTCAAGATAGCTGACATAGCTTTCCTCATCAGCAATCAGCAGTGTGCGTTCAAACTGCCCCGTGTTTGCGGAGTTTATCCTGAAATAGGTTGATAGTTCCATTGGACATCTTACTCCTTTAGGGATATAGCAGAAGGAACCATCGCTGAAAACTGCAGAGTTAAGTGTTGCAAAAAAATTATCGGTATAAGGAACTACTGAACCCATATATCTTTTTACGAGGTCGGGATATTCCTTAACAGCATCACTGAAGGAACAAAAGATAATTCCCATTTCTGCAAGTGTTTCTTTAAAAGTTGTTTTAATAGATACACTGTCAATAACAGCGTCAACAGCAACTCCTGCAAGATGCTTTTGTTCTTCCAGGGGTATTCCCAGCTTATCAAACGTCTTCCGGAGTTCAGGATCGATATCATCAACACTTTTAAGATTCTTCCTCTCTTTGGGGGCAGCATAAAAAATAATATCCTGGTAATTGATAGGAGGTATCCTGAGGTTCGGCCACGTTGGCATTTTCATCGTCAGCCAGTGGCGATATGATTTCAGACGGAAATCGAGTAACCACTCAGGTTCATTTTTTTTGAAGGAAATTAGTCTGACCACCTCCTCACTCAACCCTTTAGGGATCCTGTCCATTTCGATGTTGGAGTAGAATCCATATTTATATTCACCGGTTGTTACTTCGCTCAATATTTTATCGTTGTCTTTTTCCATCATAATAATTATCAACTAAGTCGCTCGAAAATCAATTTATTTACCCCAACCCCAAGGGGAGTAAATTGATTTTCTTCGCTCCCCTTGGGGGCGGGGTAAACGAAGAAAATCAATGGAGGGATATGTATCCTAAATTGATATCACAATAACCATTCCGTTAATTGTATTTAATCTAAATAAACATACAAAAATATAAAAAAAATGGATTGGAAGAAGATTTTACCAGCAAAATCTGAACTAATGAAGGCAGGGATATAAAATGCAAAGACAAAGTAACGAAAAGACTGCACACAGGACTTTTAAACGCTATCCTTGTATTTTACGTCGTGCGTTGTGAATCTTAATGATAATCGTATACTCAGAGACTATTTACTCTCTTTATATTCTTTTAATAAGGACTGAAAGATCTCCTTTACCGAAGTTATTTTAGTTGCCCTGAATGCATTTGCACCACAGAATGCATATCCGTTTTCAAAATTACCTTTAAGAGCATTAATGAGTGCAACAATTATGCAATATGGACTCTTCGATATATCACACGTCTTGATGCATTTGAATGGACAAATTTTCGGTTGTTTTTTACCTTCCCTGACTTTAGTTATGAAATTGCTGAGGATTGCCCTGCCAGGCATACCGACCGGGCTCTTAATGATCTCAATATCTGAACTCTCAGCATCGATATAAGCTTGTTTGAAAGCAAGTGAAGCATCGCATTCGTCAGTTGTCACAAAACGCGTTCCCATTTGAACACCCGAGGCTCCAAGATCGAGAATTTTATGTATGTCCTCACCTGTATAAATTCCTCCGGCGGCAATGAGTGGAATTTTTTTACCATATTTCTCCTCAAACACCTTCAGTTCGCTTACTATTTCGGGAACCAGTTTTTCTAGAGAATAATCATTATCAAAAATCTGATCCTCTTTAAAACCCAGATGGCCACCTGCCTTCGGTCCTTCAACAATAACCGCGTCGGGTAGATAATCGTAATTGGCTTTCCACTTTTCACAAATGATTTTGGCAGCTCTGGCTGATGACACAATCGGGATTAGTTTCGTCACACTGTCTTTTTTTAAGAAAGACGGAAGATCCAACGGAAGACCGGCGCCAGCTGTAATTAAATCAACCTTTTCAGAGATGGCTGTTTTAATCATATCGGTGAAATTGGTCATAGCAACCATTACATTTACCCCGATAACACCTAAAGTTTTCTCACGCGCTTTACGTATCTCTTCTTTAAGTCCGTATATACTTGCTTCAAGAAAATCTTTTGAAAATTCCCTGTATAAAAGTCCTAGTCCCGCACTTGAGATAACTCCAGCACCACCTTCATTTGCTACTGCAGAAGCGAGTCCCGAAAGAGATATCCCCACTCCCATTCCTCCCTGTATTATTGGTACAGCTATTGCAAGATTCCCAATTCTTAATCCGTTCATTTATAATTTATAATATTTGCCAAAGGTAGGTTAATTAACATATCTTGAGCAGGAAAAGAGATATTTAACATATATTAAGTCTTCAGAAGTCCCCTATTTAACCACAAAGAACACAAGGTATACATAGAGGATACATAGACAATTCCAGCCAATTCAGTTCTTTGTGACCTAAGTGATAATCTTTGTGACCATTGTGGTTAATGGATTTCAAGTTAATTAAATAAAAGTTTTACCTTTAAGCAACAAAATCCAAATATGCGATGAAGAAAATATTAATAACTTCAGTATTCATTATTTCAGTACTTACAAATCTTATCGCGCAGACAGAAAAGGAGATTAAGGCTGAAATAAAACATGTTACTGTCTACCCCGACCGGGCCCAGATTGAACATGAGACTTCTGTTTCAATATTACCAGGTAAAAGTATATTAAGACTCACGGGTCTTTCACCTTATATTGATGTGCAAAGCATACAGGTTAAAGGTTATGGAGAATTTACAGTCCTTTCGGTAAATCACAGAAACAATTACCTTCAGAATCTTGAAGATTCACCTGAAGTAAAAAGTATCAGGAGCCAGATCGAAACGCTCCAGCTTAAAGTCACAGATGAAAACACTGACATAGAGGTACTTAAAAGAAAGGAGGATTTTCTGACAGCTAATAATGCAGTGCTTGTCAAGTCTTCAACATTTTCGCTTGACCAATTTAAAAATTTTATGGATCTGTATACCGGTAATATGGACCAGATCTACACAAATACATTAAAAAAACAGAGACTCGTAAAAGATTATAACAAACAGATTGCGGCTCTGCAACAACAGATATCCGAGAAGCTCGGAAAACAACAACTTCCCTCAGGTGAAATTCTTGTATCTGTTGCTTCTGAAAAACAGGTTAGCGGAAGGCTCACATTTAGCTATGTCGTATCAAATGCCGGATGGTATCCCTCTTATGATATAAGGGTTGATGACATAAAAAATCCTGTATCAATATTTTATAAAGCAAATGTTTTTCAGAATACAGGTGTCGACTGGAAAGATGTTAAACTGAGTTTCTCCAATGCTACGCCGTGGGTGGCAGGCGATATTCCAGTTCTGAATCCATGGTTTGTTGATTTCTATAATCCAGCTCCTGTCAGGATCAGAGGGATGGCATCAGCAGCAAAAAGAAGTGAAGCTCCTGTGATGATGGAAATGGTAAGTGCGGATAAAATGAAGGACGAAAAAGCAATGGAATCAGCTCCGCCGGAAGTTCAAAAGCAGGTTGGAGAAACGACAATCACTTTCGACATTGCTATGCCTTACACAATTCCGGCAGATGGAAAGGTTCAGACCGTAGAAATTCAAAGGATAACGGCTCCTGCCGATTATAAATACATTACAATGCCAAAGCTGTCACCTCTGGCGTATCTTACTGCTAATATTACAGATTGGGCAAAACTGAGCCTTCAGACCGGTGAGGCGACTCTTTATTTCGAGAACTCTTTCGTAGGTAAATCAACTCTTAATGTAAACCAGTTAAAAGATACACTTACAATTTCGCTTGGGACAGATAACAGTATACTTGTAAAAAGGGAAAAAAGAAAAGATTTTACCAGCAGGAAGTTTATCGGAGCTAACAGAACCGACACCTACTCATTTTTACTTACTGTCAGAAATAATAAAACAAACAGTATTAAGATCACTCTTAATGATCAGATTCCTGTTTCTTCGAACAGTAGTATTAACGTTGACCCGGTTGAGCTTTCAGGTGGAAAACTTAATGGGCAGACCGGTGAAATAACATGGGACCTCGAAATTAAACCTCAGGAAACCAAGCAGATAATCCTTACATACTCTGTAAAGTATCCCAAAGATAAAACAGTTGTTCTTGAATGAATCAATAATTAATCAATTATGAATTTTTTAGGAAATCTCATCTGGCTAATTTTTGGAGGCATAATAATAGCTATCGAATACTTTATCGGAAGTATTATTCTGATGCTGACCATTGTTGGCATACCGTTTGGTATCCAGACATTGAAAATGGCTTCATTGTCATTATGGCCGTTCGGGCGCGAAACAGTTGTACATTCGAGAGCTTCGGGCTGTCTTTATATTATAATGAATATTATCTGGCTGCTCTGTGGCGGTTTGTGGATTGCCATCACACATGCCATTTTCGGACTTCTGCTTTGTATAACAATAATCGGTATCCCTTTTGGTCTGCAGCATTTTAAACTTACTGCAATAGCTCTGTCGCCCTTTGGGAGGGATATTGTCCATAAATGACCTATTGGATGCCCCCTGGACGCTTCAAAGCTTTTCCCCTGGGTATTCTTTTGGGATATTAAGCCCCCTGGCCGCGAAGCGGCCTTCCCCCTAAAGGGGGACTAAATTACGGATTTACAAATGATTACACTTAAGTTAAGAAAATTACCCACCTTTAGGGGGGGGAGGGGGGCAAAAAAACTTTGTGGTTAAAGTATCTAATTAAGATAAGTAATGGAAAAATCTGGAAACAGGAAATCAATTAATGAATTTGGGAAATTTGGTCTTGTAAATCATCTTACCAGGGATGTTAAACCAAGTAATAAATCAACAATAACAGGAGTAGGTGACGATTCAGCAGTTATTGATTCAGGAAAGGATTTAACTCTTGTTACTACCGACCTTCTTTTGGAAGGAATTCACTTCAACCTGATCTACACTCCGCTTAAACATCTGGGATACAAATCCGTTATCAGGGCCATCTCTGACATTTACGCTATGAACGGGACACCGGGTCAGGTTATGATTGCACTCGGAATAAGCTCTAAATTCAGTCTTGTACAGATTGAGGATTTATATGAAGGAATAAAACTGGCCTGTACTAAATATAATGTTGATCTCGCCGGTGGTGATATTACCAGTTCTATAACAGGAATGACAATTGGTGTAACCGCTGTAGGCACTGTTGAAAAAAATAATATGGTAAAAAGAAATGGAGCCAGAGCAAATGATCTTATTTGTGTGACCGGTGACTTCGGTGCAGCATTCATGGGTCTTCAGCTATTGGAGAGAGAAAAAAAACTTTTTATCAGGGAGAAAGTGACTCAACCTGATCTCTCAGGTTTTGAATATGTTGTTGGAAGACAGCTAAAACCGGAAATCCCTGTCTCGACATTATCAGAACTTAAAAACAAGGAAATATTTCCAACTTCGATGATTGATGTAACTGATGGATTGGCATCCGATTTACTTCATATATGCAGGTTGTCAGACACAGGTTGCAGGATTTTTTACAGTAAAGTACCAATCGACTACGAAACTTCCAGGGTCGCCGGGGAGTTTGATATCGATCCAATGACTCCTGCTCTTAACGGAGGTGAAGATTACGAATTTCTTTTCACAATTCCTCTTGAGATGATAGAGACTATTAAAACAATAGAGTCGGTTAAAGTAATTGGTCATATGACTACATCCGGCTCTGGCTGTTTTATAGTAGGTGATGATGGCTCAGAAGTTGAAATATCAGCAATGGGCTGGAAAGAATAAAGACTTTTTTGTTTGTTACCTGGCCCGGATAATCCCTCTTTCCGATTTTCTGATGAATTCAAGAATATAATTTCTGTCGGGTGATGGTTTGAATTCCCCTTCCACCCAGTCCAGTGCCTGTGAGATATTCATACCTTTCTGATAAATAGCCCTGTATATTTCATGAATTTCATCGATTCGTTCCTTCCCAAAGCCCCTTCTGGTAAGTCCGACTGAATTTAATCCAAGGAAAGAAAGGGGATCACGATCAGCTTTTATAAAAGGAGGCACATCTGTTCTTACCTTGGCTCCTCCTCCGATCATCACATGAGCTCCGATATGACTGAACTGATGAACCATTGTTCCCGCACTTAGAATAGCCCAGTCGTCAATATCAACTTCACCTGCCAAAGCAGTAGAGTTACCAATTATAACATAGTTCCCTATAAGACAATCGTGTCCTACGTGAGAATAAGCCATCAGGAGACAATTTGACCCTACCACTGTTTTCCCCACAGCTGCTGTACCCCTGTTAACCGTGGCGCATTCCCTCACAGTGGTGTTATCTCCCAGTTCAGCAGTCGAGTCTTCTCCCCTGAATTTAAGATCCTGAGGTATTCCGGATATTACGGCAGAAGGGAAAACTTTGCAATTTTTGCCTATCCTGGCTCCATCCATAATAGTAACATTGGGACCTATCCATGTTCCATCACCAATGGTTACGTTACCAGCAATGTATGCAAAAGAGTCAACAATAACATCTTTCCCGATTTTTGCTTCCGGATGTACAAAAGCTAAATTTGAGATCATTAAATATATTATTTGTTTTTTACTACCTGCGCAGTCATTTCTCCTTCTAAAACCAGAGTGTTTCCGACAAATGCCTGTCCAAACATCGTAACAATTCCCCGTCGCATAACATCAGCCAATTCCATTTTAAGAATCACTGTATCTCCTGGAATCACTTTATGTTTAAACTTTAGTTTGTCGATTTTCAGAAAATAAGTTGAATATTTTTCAGGATCCTCAAGAGAGCTCAGTACAAGAAGTCCTCCGGTCTGAGCAAGTGCCTCAACAAGCAATACACCTGGCATAACCGGTTCGTCAGGAAAATGGCCCTGAAAAAATGATTCATTAAAAGTAACATTCTTAATCCCTACGATTGATGATTCATCAAGTGCAATTATTTTGTCAACCAAGAGGAAGGGAAATCTATGCGGTAATCTCTTTCTTATGTCTTCTATTGTAAAAACCGGTGGTTGTGAAGGATCATAAACAGGAATGTCGAGCTTCGAAAGGGTTTTTTTCATCTCCTGACGAATAATTTTTGCCAGCCTTGTATTGGCATAATGACCAGGACGAGTTGCCACAATTTTACCCTTTATCGGGTGACCAACCAGAGCAAGGTCCCCCATAATATCCAGAAGCTTATGACGAGCCGGTTCGTTAGGATATCTAAGTTCTGTATTATTAAGAATCCCTGCAGTATGTGTATTTATACCAGGCCGGTTAAAGAGTTTGGCAATACGGTCTATTTCAGCCTGAGAGACTTCCTTTTCAAGAATAACAATAGCATTATCAAGATCTCCACCTTTTATTAGACCCATATTAAAAAGTGGTTCAAGCTCATGAAAAAATACAAATGTCCGGCTCTTGCTTATCTTCTCTTCAAAGTCATCAATCGAATCAAGGATCGAATATTGATTTCCCAGAATCTTCGAATTATAATCGATAAGTACATTAACACTGAAATGATCATCGGGATAAACTATCAGATCTACTCCATGTTCCTCATCCGAGAAAGAGATCTTTTGTTTTACAACGAAATAATTTCTGTCTTCTTTCTGATCTACTATACCTGCCTCATTTATAGCTTCAACAAATCTAAATGCCGACCCTCCCATTATAGGAGCTTCTGGCCCGTTTAATTCAATTAATGCATTATCAACCCTTAAACCATGAAATGCAGCCATCACATGTTCAATTGTAGATACGGAGGCGTTGTTCTGAACAAGAGTTGTTCCTCTTGAAGTATCTGTAACATGTTCAGCAAGAGCATCTATGACAGGATTTCCAGGAAGGTCGACTCTGCAGAATTTATACCCATGATTTACAGGAGCCGGCTTGAATGTAATAGTCACATTATTACCTGTATGCAGACCTTTTCCAGTCAGGCTTATTTCTCTGGCAAGCGTCCTTTGTTTTTCACTCATCAGTGTTAATTATTAATTTAAAATCAGGGTACAAAAAAAATAAAAATTTTTCTAACAATCGAGAAAATTGTTGCATAACTGAATTCATCACTATCGGTTCAGTCAGAAACAGAAGATAAAACTACTTCTTTTTAAGCGACTCTATCTCTTTTTCTATGGAATCAATTTTAGATTTCATCTCAGGTAATTTTCTAAAAATTACTGATGACCTGAGAAATTGTTTCACTTCAATAGCAGGGGAGCCAATAATAGCTGTATTTTCTTCTTTTACATCACCAAGTATTCCGCCCTGAGCTCCTATTTTTGTATTATTTGCAATTTTTAAATGCCCGGCAAGCCCAACCTGGCCTCCAAACATACAATTCTTACCGATTTTTGTCGATCCCGAAATACCTGTCTGGGCAGCCATAACAGTGTTCTCTCCGACCTCTACATTATGACCGATCTGAATCAGGTTATCAAGTTTTACTCCTTTTCTTATAAATGTTGAACCCATTGTTGCCCGGTCAATTGTCACATTAGCTCCGATCTCAACGTGATCCTCAAGAACCACGTTCCCGAGCTGTGGTATCTTCATAAATTCATTGTCCGACTGGGGAGCAAAACCGAAACCGTCACTTCCTATCACACTCCCGGCGTGAATGATACAACCTTCTCCGATAATACAATCGTGGTAAATGGTCACACCTGGATTGAGAGTACAATTATTTCCTAGTTTCGTATTGTCGCCTATATAAACATGTGGATATACAGAACATCCTGAACCAATATTACAATTCTCACCGATGTAGACATAAGGTCCTATAAAAACATCTGATCCCACTTTTGCTGAATCTTCAATTATTGCGGTTGGGTGAATTCCTTTCTTACGTGGTCGGGCCTGATCTACAAGACGCAAAAGTGAAGCAAATGCGTCATATGCATTTTCCACCCTGATTAGCGTTGCCCCCACTTTGGCAGAAGGAATAAAACTTTTATTAACGAGAACGATGGAAGATTTTGTCTCATATATATAATGTTCATATTTCGGATTGGCCAGAAAAGACAGGGCACCAGCCTCTCCTTCTTCAATTTTAGCTATTGTGTTTACCTTGATTTCGGGGTCGCCTTCTATTTCACCTTTTAAAAATCCGGCGATTGTTGCAGCTGTAAATTCCATAATAATTATATTTTAATCATCTACATTCTTTGGGATAACAGAGGAAATATTTAGTTATTCTCTCTGACAGGAAACGATGGTCAAACATATCCGATACAGTTGAAATATCAGATATTTTACCACTTTTAAGCAGTATTTTAACCACAGGAGCATCCGGGGTGTAAGCCAGGTTTGAAATACTATTGGTAAAAACGTAATAGTCAACCAGATCCTGTTTTATATTTAAATGTTTCATAGCATCGGTTCCCAGATCATTTACTCTTTTTACAGGGAACGGCTCATTCTGCAGTTCTATAGCAAACAGATCCCGCCTTAACAACCTCCCCGCTAGATCGGAGAGCACCTTATCAGAATGATCTGCCCAGTATTTGGCACAGACCAAAATATCAGAGTCATCAAGTCTTGTGAAAGTTGAAGCAATTAATCCCGGAGTAAATTTCCCGTTGTCAGTAAGATCGGAACGACCGATATTATTGTAAAGAAAGAACCTGAGAGCAGGAGTACTGTACATATCATATCCTTCTTTAGCAAGTTCCTTGGCACGCTTCAGAATATTAACAAGGAGACTTTCGGAAGAAAGCACTGTTTTGTGCATATAAACCTGCCAGTACATAAGCCTGCGTGCAATAAGAAATTTTTCAATCGAATAAATTCCCTTTTCATCAACAACCAGACTATCGTCAACAACATTAAGCATCCTTATAATCCGGTCCGATCCGACTGATCCTTCAATAACTCCCGTAAAAAAGCTGTCCCTGCGCAGATAATCCAGTCTGTCCATATCTATCTGACCCGAAATCAGTTCATGCAAAAACTTTCTGTAATAAGTTCCTGTAAAGATTTCAATTGCCAGTTCAAGTTTTCCGTGGAACTCTTCATTCAGCTTTTTCATAAGAAGAAGAGATATATCCTCGTGAGTTATCCCACTTATTATTGAATTTTCGAGAGCATGTGAAAAAGGGCCATGTCCCGCATCGTGAAGCAGGATAGCAATAAGAGTTGCCTCTTCTTCAGTTGCGGATATAATGACTCCTTTGCTTCTCAGAGTGGCAATAGCCAGATTCATAAGGTGCAATGCTCCCAATCCGTGCTGAAATCGGCTGTGAGTGGCTCCGGGATACACAAAACTTGTTAATCCAAGCTGCTTTATATTCCGTAATCGCTGGAACCATGGATGTTCAATGAGGTCAAAGACAAAATCTCCAGGGATGCTTATAAAACCATAAACAGGATCATTAATTATTTTTCGCTTATTAGTCTGATAAACCACCTTTGAATTTTTAACTACAAAAATAGGAATTAGTTTTACAATGCAATAATCCCAACAATTTACTCAATGAAGCTGCACAGAAATTGTTACCTGTCATTCATTATTTTAAGACATTTCCCGACACATCTCCTGTCTGTTTTTTATACACAATTATCTGTACCAATGAAAAGCTATTTTCCTGAGTTTACAGGACCATGGAAAAGAGTCATATTGATATTATGTTGTAAAACATAGGATTTTATTGACACATTTGAAATATATTACGTCTTTAATTAGTCAAAGATTAAAAATTTCACAGATACATAGACTTAACCCAGGTTTACATGAAAATTGAGATCCAGGGACTTAACCAGATATATCCTAACGGTAATCACGCATTAAAGAATATCAACCTCGAGTTTGGGACCGGAATGTTTGGTCTTCTTGGACCGAATGGTGCAGGTAAATCAAGCCTGATGAGAATTCTTGTCACACTCATGAAACCAACATCCGGAGTTGTTCTGGTGGACGGAAAAGACATACAGAAAAACAGGAAAGAAATAAGAGCTCTTCTGGGCTACCTGCCTCAGGATTTCAGGTTTTTTACCTCGCTTAAGACCTGGGAATTCCTTGATTATTCAGGTTCTCTTGCCGGATTGAAAAACAGAAAAGAAAGGATCAAAGAAGTCGACAGACTTCTTGACCAGGTAGGACTTCTGGAGGTTCGCGACAGGCAGGCTAACAGGTTATCGGGAGGAATGAAACGGAGGCTGGGAATAGCCCAGGCACTCATAGGCAACCCTAAAATTATTGTAGTTGATGAACCTACAACCGGGCTCGATCCGGATGAGAGAATAAGATTCAGGAATATCCTCTCGCAACTAAGCCAGCACGACGTAACTATTATCCTTTCAACCCACATAGTTGGTGATATCTCATCAACCTGCCAGGGCATGGCGCTTCTTAACAGAGGAGAACTGGTTTTTTCCGGTTCACCCGAAAATCTTGTAAAACATGCAGATGGCCATGTATTTAAACTTACACTCAGTCCTTATGATTATGAGAGGGTAAAAGAATACTATAATATTATCTCTACCATACCCGTTGAAACAGGATGGGAAGTACAGATTGTTTCGGATAATCCTCCTGAATTCAGTTCAACTAATATAATTCCTAACATTGAACATGCATATGTCTATTTTATGGAGCACAAGTTGCATACTGAAATTTCCGACTAATGATAAAATAAAATTATGACATTTCTTCATAACATAAGAACAGTTGCAGAGTATGAAGCAAAGACATTGAGAAGAAGCTGGTTTTTCAGACTCTTTTCCATCGGGTCAATGGTAATTTTCACATTTTTAAATATTGGAATGTTCTCTCCGGTCGGAAATGAATCGTGGGATCTTGTATCAATTTCATCCTCTGTTCCTCTGATAAACCTTTACCTGTTAAATATAGGGCAGGCAATAGTTGTCATATTTCTGGCAGCCGACTTTCTGAAAAGGGATAAGAAACTCGATACAAATGAAGTCCTGTACACACGGTCAATGTCAAATTTTGAATATGTTATCGGCAAGACCTGGGGAATACTTCGTCTTTTCTTAGGCCTCAACATAGTGATCCTCTCAATTGGCCTCCTGATAAATATCATTTCAAAAAGCCTGTCAATTGATCTGATGTCATATTTATCCTATCTACTGATAATATCTGTTCCAACACTTGTATTCAGCCTTGGACTTGCATTTGTTCTTATGTCAGTTATCAGGAACCAGGCACTTACATTCCTTATTTTGCTGGGTATAGCCGCTCTTAATATGTTTTACCTCTGGTTCAGAATAGGATCTATCTTCGACTACATGGCATTCGGAATCCCGGTATTCAAATCGGGAATCATTGGATTTGACGATCTTAATTTTATAATAAACCAGAGGCTTCTGTATTTCTTCCTGGGCCTTGCTCTGGTTCTTGCTACAGTGCTGTTATTCAAACGGCTGCCCCAATCTAAATTACATAGAAATCTTACTGTCATTTTTCTGATTATTTTCCTTGCCGGAGCGGCGATATGTGGAAATAATACTTATTCGGTGTACAAAAAAGGAGTTAAAAATAAAAACCTTACCATTGAAACAAACAGGCAATTTGAGAATGAAGATTTTGCCACATTAACAGATGCTTCAATTGATTTTATTCATGAGGGTGACAAATTTGAAGCAACCACTCTTCTTAAAATAAAAAATGAAAATAAGGAATCACTCAAACATTACCTGTTTTCTCTAAATCCATCATTAGTTGTAGAGAAAATAACATCTGACGAAAAAAATCTGGAATTTAAAAGAATAAACCACATAATTGAAATTGATCCGGGCAATGCGCTTCTTCCCGGACAAACCGACAGCCTTTCAATAACATATAAAGGAGGCATTAATGAGTCATTTTGCTATCCGAACTTCAGTGATAATATTAAAGAAACTCCTTACAGGATTCAGATGGTCAATGTTCATAAAAGGCAGGCTTTTCTATCTGAGAATTACCTTCTTTTAACTCCTGAATCCTATTGGTACCCTACACCTTCTCTGAACTATTATCCTTCAAATCCGGCACGTATAAAAATTGATTTTACAAATTACCGCCTGAGTGTTAAAAATGAAAAAGGTTTAACAGTAGTTTCGCAGGGACGAGTAAAAACTGATGAAGGCTATAGTGTATTCAAACCCGATAATCCTCTTACAGGTCTCACTCTGGCAATAGGCAATTATAAAACAGATACTCTGAAAGTTGATTCTGTAGAGTATTTAAGTTATTATTTCCCGGGCCACGACTATTATAAGAAAGATCTTAATGAGCTTAAGGACACTCTAAAGTATATGATCTCAGGGATAATGAGAGAGCTGGAGACTAATTTCTCGGTAAAATATCCTTTCAGAACATTGAGCCTTGTTGAAGTTCCTGTTCAGTTTTATTCTTATCCAAAAGAAAGCACACAAACAAGGGCAGAAGTCCAGCCCTCAATGGTCCTTCTTCCTGAGAAACTCTCAACATTGCAGAATGCCGGGTTTTACAAACAATTTACCAGGCAGAAAAAAAGGAATGTGCGTAATAACCAGGTCTTAACTGACAAAGAGCTTGAAGTAAGGTTGTTCAACAATTTTATAAGAAGCACCTTCATAAGCGGTGAAAATTTCAGATTTAACAATGGTGTAGCTTCTAACGAGCCAACCAGGTATCTTCTTGGTCCAAGTTTCTATTTCTTTAAAAATAATTTCTTTTCTGCCGGATATCCTGTTATCAATGCTGTTTTTGAGTCGCACCTTCAGCAACTTGGACAGCAAGGTCCGCGAGGTGGCTTCCAGGCAATGCTTGGCGGGCTTTCAGATAATGACAAAGCAAATCTTATATTAAAGCAAATCAGTTTCCGTGACCTGCTCTCAAGGAATCCTAAGGGCGATACGATAAGGACTGTTCTTAAGGTAAAAGGAGACTGGCTCTTTAACCTTTTAAGGGCAGAAACCGGGATTGATGAATTTAAGACCTGGTTTTATAAATACATTGAGGATCATAGCTTCAAAAGAGTTGATATTGAACAGTTCGACACTGACATCAAAGAGAAATTCGGTTTTGACTTCTATCCCTATCTTAATGAATGGTTTAATGGGAAAGAGCAACCTGGTTTCCTTTTCACTGATCTCAAAGTGGAACAGATCATTATTGGAGACAGATCGCGGTACCAGGTGACTTTTGTGGCCTCAAATCCTGAGCCTGTTGCAGGCCTGTTCAATATTTCCTTCAGAACAGGAGGGCCTGGTGGTTCAGGGAGAGGAGGCGGACAAAATTCAGAGATATTTATGCAGGGTTCACGGGGAGGTGGAGCCGGCGGAGGTAGATTCTCCATCTCCATGCAAGGAAGAGGTATGGAAGCAGCCGACATATCTAAGATTGTTCTGATGGGACCCGGCAAATCGAAAAGGATAGGCATTGTGCTTGATGTTCAGCCAAGAGCCATGATGATTAACACTCTGTTTGCCAAAAACATACCCGGCGAAATAACTATGCCGATCAATGATATAATAAAAACAAAAGGCATCACAAAAGAATTTACAGGAGAAGAAACTCTTTCTTCTATACCTCCTTTCACAGATCCTTCAGAAATAGTGGTTGATAACGAGGATTCAGGGTTTATCACAACAAAACTGACAACAACCAGTCCGCTTAAAAAGCTTTTGGGAATTGAGTATAAAAAAGGAAAATCATACCAGGAATTAAGCCTTATGTTTATACCTGAATACTGGCAACCTGTTGTGCAATCCTCATACTATGGCAAGTATGTGCGTTCTGCCGTGTACACCCGTGGTGGAACCGACGATAAGTCCGTAACCTGGACCACTATAATTAAACAGCCTGGCTATTATAATGTCTATTGCTATATCGGGAAGAGTGTCGACAGGATGATGGTCCGAACGGGTGGTCAGTTCAGACCTGGGGGACCCGGCGGCAACAATGATCAGCAGGACGGAAAACCTCCTGAAAGCCCATACAAGGATATGCACTATAAAATCTATCACGATGAAGGTGTTGATGAGATTACTCTCGACTATGAGAAGGCAGACGGGGGTTGGAATAATCTGGGTAAATACTATCTCTCGAAGGATACGGCAAAGGTCGTTCTTACAAATAAATCCACAGGCAGGGTCGTAATAGGGGATGCTGTTAAATGGGTTAAACAGAACTGATAAAGAAGGATACTGAGAGACGGAGAGACTGAGAGACGAAGAGACGGAGAGACTGAGAGACGGAGAGACTGAGAGACGAAGAGATGGAGAGACGGAGAGACGGAGAGACTGAGAGACGAAGAGATGGAGAGACGGAGAGACGGAGAGACGAAGAGACGGAGAGACGGAGAAACGGAGAGATATAGAAAATGAAAAGAGACAACTCAATCCATGTACTCGTAGTAAAAAAAAAAATTAAATAATAAGAATATGAAACACTATTTCAGATCAATTAAAACACTTCTCAGTGTATTGATTCTGTTGTTTATTAGTAGCTTATCTGGTTATGCGCAGAAAGGACTGACACTTGAACAGGCTCTCAGTATTGCTGAATCTAACAGCCCGACAATTAAAAAAACCAGGCTTAATCTGGTTAGAAGCCAGGAGAACCTTAATGCACAGAATGCTGCCTTAAAATCAAATTTTTCTCTCTCGGTAGATCCCATAGGTTACAATCAGAGCAGGGATTTCAATGACCTGATCTCAAAATGGAATACCACTACAACAACAACCAGTTACGGGTTATTTACCGTTTCCCAGCCTATTGTCCTTACTGACGCCAGAATTTCATTAACCAACAGGTTTGGTTATACGGATTCCTATAGTGAGTATGCAGGCGCCACCACCAAAGGTTTCAGTAATAATCTTTCTCTTACGCTCGATCAGCCTCTTTTTACTTATAACCGGACAAAACTTCAACTAAAAGAACTTCAGTTATCGCTTGAAAACGCCCAGCTTAATTATGCTATTCAGCTTCTTGCAATGGAAAAGAGTGTCACCCAGGCATTTTATGCTGTTTACCAGGCTCAGCAAAGTCTAGATATAGCGGATCAGGCATATCAGAATATGCAGAAGAGTTATGAAATTTCAAAAAACAAAGTTGATGCCGGTATTTCAGCTCAGGCAGAGATATTCCAGGCGGAAGTGAACCTGGCCACAACGAAATCAGATTTTGAAAACAAGCAGGTAGCTTTTGAAAATGCCAAGGATGACTTTAAAATACTTATTGGGATTGATCTGTATGACGATATTATTGTAATTCCCAATATTTCAGTTGATACCGTTAAGGTTGATATATCATATGCCATTGATCATGGTCTAGCAAACAGGATGGAACTAAGGCAAAGTCAGATAACTATTGAGACATCACAGTTTGACCTCATCCAGACAAAGGCGCTAAATGAATTCAAGGGAGATCTTGGTCTTTCAATAGGTCTCTCGGGTGATAATCCAAGCCTGGGTGACATATATTCAAAACCTACAGATAACCAGAATATATCTCTATCATTGACTATTCCTCTCTGGGATTGGGGAGAAAAAAAGTCAAGAATAAAGGCAAGCGAAGCTGCTATTGAGTCAAACCAGATTGACCTTACTTCAGAACAGAATAATATTATCCTTAGTATCAGGCAGAGTTACAGGAATCTGATCAACCTCCAGAATCAGATAGAGATCGCACAGACATCTGTTAAAAACGCACAGCTCACTTACGACCTGAACCTTGAAAAATATAAGAATGGCGACCTGACAGGTATGGATCTGAATATTTATCAGAACCAGCTTTCTCAAAACAAACTTAATTACACAAATTCCTTAATCTCTTATAAACTCGAACTATTGAATCTCAAGATACAGACGCTTTATGATTTTGAAAAAAAGCAAGCTGTCATCCCTGTTACGACCCTGAAAAATTAAAAATATAATTTACATGAAAAAAAGTATCACTATCATTCTTGCTGCTGTTTTTGCCGCTGCCGGTTGCAGAAACGAAACTCAGAATCTGAATGCTGATGTTGAAATTCCTGTTTCAGTTCAGGATGCCGCTTTAAAACCAATTGAAGAATTTGTCAATACCTCCGGTACTGTTTTCCCGGTTGGAGATATTGAATTAAAATCGGAGATTACTGCAAATTATTTTCTTGAAAAAAACCCAAGAACAGGCAGAAAATGGCAGTTAAACGATAAAATAAATGCAGGCGAGCTGATTGCCCGTCTTGAGGATAAAGAATATATTAACTCCATTAAGCTTGAAACTACCCAGCTGAATCTCGAACTTACTGAAAGTGAACTGAAGAAACAGCAATCATTATACGAAAAGGGAGGTGTCACACAGAATGACCTGAAAACTGCAGAAATAAATTATGCTAATGCCAAAACTGAACTTGAAACAGCACATCTTCAGATGGCCAAAACCAGGATAATATCCCCGATTGACGGTGTGATTGTTGATCTCCCTTATTATACCCAGAGTACACAAATTGCTACAGGATCATCTGTCGTTAAGATCATGGATTACAAGACAATGTATATGGAAGTTCAGTTGCCGGAAAAATATATTTCAGTAATTAAGCCCGGACAGGCTGTAAAACTGACAAATTATACAATTCCCGAGGATACAATCGCCGGAAACATTACACAATTATCCCCTGCCATCAGTGCAGACACAAGGACATTCAAAGGAACTATATCCATAGACAATCCAAAATATCTTCTCCATCCGGGAATGTTTGTAAAAGCTGATATAGTCACAAACCACAAAGACTCCGTAATAGTCATCCCAAAGAACATAATTTTATCGCGACAGAGAGGTAAAACGGTATTCATCGTTGATCGAGGAGTTGCTTCTGAAAGAATTATTGAAACCGGACTTGAGAATCTTACCGAAGTAGAAGTGACAAGAGGTCTGACGAAAAATGAAAGAATTGTTACGAGTGGATTTGAAACACTTAGTAACAAATCGAAGGTAAAAATCATTAAATAACCAACATGAACAGGATTGCCCAATTTGCTGTTAAATATCCGGTTACTGTCTTAATGCTTGTGCTGGGAATAGTTCTCCTGGGATTCATATCACTCGGTAAACTTGGAACTGATCTGTTCCCCGACCTGAACAATCCAAAGATCTATGTTGAGCTTCAGGCAGGTGAAAAGCCGCCTGAAGAGATTGAGAAAAATTATGTTGAACAGATTGAATCTCTCTCAATGCGTCAGAGTGGTGTCGTACAGGTTTCCTCAGTATCACAGGTCGGAAGTGCTACGATTACAGTTGAATATGACTGGAACAAAGATATGGATGAAGCCTTCCTTGATCTTCAGAAAGAACTGAATTCTTTTCGTCAGAATTCAGACCTTGAGGATTTTACAATCTCACAATATGACCCGAACGCATCCCCTGTGATGATCATTGGATTGAAAAATGAGAGTATCAGCAATATGGATGATATCAGGAAAATTGCTGAAAACTATATCAGGAATGAACTGGTCAGAATTGAAGGTATTGCTGATGTCAGGCTTACCGGAACTGAAGAAAGAGAAGTAGTTGTAGAAACAAATAAATATGTACTTGAATCTTACGGACTCACTTCGGATGCAATTGCGGCACAGATAAATAATTATAACAAGAATGTATCGGGCGGATCCATTGTTGATATGGGACTCAAGTACGTTGTAAAGGGAGTAAGTGTTTTAAAAGATATTAATGACCTGGAGAACATAGTTGTAGGTTTTAAACAGGCAGCAGCAGCAACTGCATCTTCAGGACAGGCTTCAACAACAACTTCCCTTTCAGATCGGGTGCCCGTCTATCTCAGAGATGTTGCAACAATAAAATACGCAAATAAAGATCCTGAGAATATTGTTACAATAAATGGAAAACGCTGTATAGGGTTGTCAATATATAAAGAACCGAAATTCAATACTGTAAATGCTGTAAAGAGTCTGCAGAAAGAAATTACTGAACTCGAAAAAGCATTGCCGGGTTATGAATTCATAAGAGTTCAGGATCAGGGCAGTTACATTAATAATGCTATAGGAGAGGTAAAAAACACAATGCTGATAGGAATACTACTGGCGGTGTTTGTTATTTATATCTTCCTGAGAAGGATAGGAACAACCCTGGTAATAAGTGTTGCTATTCCGGTATCTATTATTGCCACTTTCAACCTGATGTATTTCAATCATCTCACTCTTAATATCATGACTCTTGGAGGTCTTGCTCTGGGTGCAGGTATGCTTGTTGATAATGCAATTGTTGTTCTTGAAAATATCACAAGGAACCGTGAAGAAGGATTACCATTGAAGGAGGCCGTAATAAAGGGAACCGGAGAAGTTGGAGGAGCAATTACTGCCTCAACTGTTACGACTATTGTTGTATTTCTTCCAATTGTTTATCTGCACGGTGCTTCAGGTGAAATGTTTAAGGATCAGGCATGGACTGTGGCTTTTGCTCTGATTTCTTCCCTGGTTGTTGCCATGCTGGTTATACCTATGCTTGTTTCCACACTTTTCTCCGATAAAAAGAGACCTGTTAATATGAATAATCCTCTCAACTTCAGGTGGTATGCAAAATTTCTTGAAAAGATTATTGAAAAGAGGAATCTCATTATTATTCTGGCAATTGTAATGATGGCTGCAACCGCATTCCTGATACCAAAACTGGGAAGTGAGTTTATGCCAAAATCAGAGTCGGCTGAATTTACGATTGATCTTAAACTGCCTGAAGGCACAAGCCTTTTACGGACTGAAAGCACAGTATCAAATACCGAGACAATAATACGTGAACTGTTAGGCAAAAAAATAAAAATGGTTTATTGTCAGGCGGGAGCGGATAATACATCCACATTCGACCAGTCAACAGGAATAACAGGTGAAAATACTGCATCCATAAAAGTAATACTTGCTGATGAATATGCTGCCCACACAGAGGAAGCAATTACCTCAGTCAGTAAATACCTGAAAACAATCCCTGATATGGAAGTCAGCTTTAAAAGGGAAGAAACGGCACTCCAGTCATCACTGGGGACGGATGAGACTCCATTCAGTCTCGAGATTTCAGGGAAAGATTACACGGAGCTTGAGAAAATCGTGAATGAATCCAAATCCATTCTTATGAAAGGATCAGGTCTTTACAACCTTACTACCTCCCTGGACGAGGGTACTCCCGAAGTGGAAGTAGCCATTGACAGGTTCAAGACCAGCTATTATAATGTTACTGTTGAGAGCATTATCAGTCAGTTAAAGAGCTATCTCGAAGGAGCTTCAGCGGGAAGCTTTGAAAAAGAAGGCGAGATGACAGATATCACTATCAAACTTGGAGATATTTCTCTCCGGCAGCTCCGCGATCTGATGATTACGGCCGGAACCGTGAAAGTGCCTCTAAGTGAGCTTGCCATTGTCAAGGAAATTTTAACTCCCCGTGAGATCACCAGAAGAAACCAGGCCAGAACCTGCTATATCTATGCTATGGTAAACACCAGAATACCTTTCGACAGAGTTATAAACGAAGCCCGTGCATCACTTAAACCCGTCATTCTGCCTGTTGACTATAAAATGGCATTTACCGGTGAAGAACTAAAAAGAAAAGAATCCATGTCGAACCTCACCTTTGCACTCACCCTTTCATTAATTCTCGTGTTTATGGTACTGGCTGCACAGTTTGAATCACTAATACAACCGTTCGTCATTATGCTTACCATTCCACTAGCCGGTGTGGGTACTGTCCTGACATTTTTTCTGTTAAACAAGACCCTGAACATGATGGCATACATTGGAATAATAATGCTTGGAGGAATAGCAGTAAACAATGCTATATTACTAATTGACAGGATTAATCAACTAAGGGCAACCGGAATGAAAAAGAAAGATGCGATAGTGCTTGCAGGTGCTCAGAGGATAAGGCCGATTCTTATGACAAGCCTTACCACCATACTCGCCCTTCTGCCGCTTACAATCGGAATCGGGGATAGTGCATCACTCCGTGCCCCAATGGCGCTGGCTGTTATTGGAGGTATGATATCCTCCACCCTTCTGACTCTTGTGGTTATCCCTTGCGTTTATTGGGTATTTGATAGTTTTAGCAGATGGCTGACACGCGCAGATAAGGTAACAACATAGCCCTGAAAATCTTCTCATAAGACAGAAAATGAACTTTATTTTAAAAAGAAGAATCCTTATCAGTATGCTCTTCCTGGGGCTTACAATGCTGGGCTATGTCTCCTACAAAAAACTATCTGTGGAACTCTTCCCGAATGCCCAGCTACCGGCTCTTATCGTTCAGGTAGTGACTACTCTTGAAGTTGATCCTTCTTACATTGAAAATCAGGCAATTATACCTATCGAAGGTGCTGTAGGGACACTCGAAGGAATTGATAAAATTGAATCAAATATCTCATCCCGTACCGGTACAATAATTATTTATTACAATCAAAATGCAAATCTCAAATATGCTAACCTGAAACTTCAGGAAAAAATTGATATTGTTAAGAGTTCAATCCCGGCTGAATTTGTCATTAATGTTATTAAAATTGACCTTGAACAGCTTACAAATCAGTTCATGCAACTGCAGGTAAGAGGTGAGGGAGGAATTAACCGGATCAGAAATTTTGCCGACAGGGAAATTAAACCCGAATTCGAGAACATCGACGGTATTGCAGGAGTTCAGGTTTACGGAGGACAGGAAAACT
>DCFT01000052.1:592-3156 GCA_002319885.1 Bacteroidales bacterium UBA1797 | reverse complement strand
AACAAACGGCCGCGACAAATGCTGGTTATGATCCCATTTTTTCTGGCTTACTTCCTGTTCATGATTTCCAGGGAGAATAATATCCCAAACCATTTCACATCTCTGTTAATAGTTACAATGCTTTCAGGTATAGGGGCATCGATGTACGGACAATTCCTGTTTAGCTGGGAAAGTACATATTTTGATTGCATTATGGCCAGGAAAATAAATTTCATCAATTATGTAAAGGCAAAGTATTACCTGTCAATAGGATTATCACTGGTATCCTTTATACCTTTAGTAATATTTTTTTCTCTTACAGGAATAATAAAAATTTATTTAATATGTTCAATACTGTTCTTCATAATGGGGGTGAACAGTTTTATTATCATGTTCTTCGGAACCTTCAATGATGGCCGGATCGATCTTGGTAAAAACAGGCTCTTTAACTACCAGGGTTTAAAAGGAAGCCAGTTTATTCTGACAACCATATATATGCTCTTACCTTTAGGAACATTTAGTTTATTTAATTACTTATTTAATGTTCAGGCAGCTGCGATTGCACTTGCCTTACCCGGTTTGATTCTGGTAGCATCTCATGATTGGTGGATAAGAAAATTTATTGTCCCGAAATTTCTGAATCGAAAATATAAAAACCTCGAAGGATATCGTAAACTTTCATTCTAATAAAATAAGCAATGATTTCAATTTCAAATCTTGTAAAAGTATATAATAAGTCCATTGTGCTAAATATCAACGATCTGACCATTAATCAGGGAGAACTTTTTGGTCTGGTCGGAAACAATGGAGCCGGAAAGACAACATTATTGCGTTTAATACTCGATCTGATAAAAGCGGATAAGGGGACAGTCCGGTCCGGCGATTATGTTGTCTCCAAATCAGAAAACTGGAAAGACTATACGGCTTCCTATCTGGATGAGGGTTTCCTGATTGATTTCCTGACACCCGAAGAATATTTTTATTTCATTGGTAATGAATATGGTTTTCAAAAAAATGAAATCGATTCCAGACTATTGGATTTTAAGACATTTTTTAATGACGAGATCCTGGGGCAGAGGAAAAAGTTCATTCGTGATTTTTCAAAAGGCAATAAACAAAAAATAGGCGTCGTTTCCGCTTTGATTACCAACCCACAGGTACTGATTCTTGATGAACCATTCAATAGTCTTGACCCCTCTTCTCAATTTATTTTGAAGCGATATTTAATGGAATATAATAAGAGAACCAATGGTTCAGTAATTATATCAAGCCACGACCTAAATCACGTAACGGAGATATGCCAGCGTATCGTACTGATAGAAAAAGGACTTATCATCCGGGATCTTCAAAACAATGAACACGTTCTGACAGACCTTGAAAATTATTTCTCGGTGGAGAAAATAAATTAGATTGTAACTACTCAGCTGAGCGTAATCAGATATTCAACTTAGGATTATTATGTAGAGTTCTTATCTGCATTTTAATTGTAGTCAAGTCATGCTGCATTTATCTGCTATTGTTATGAGACGGTTCACCTTGACTTTAAGTATCTAAGAAACCCTGAAAATCAATTACTCTGATTTCATTCCACAGGTATATGGGAAAGTGGACCTGAAAGGATGTATTTAAAGAGGAATTATTCAAAGTAAGTATTATTAATAAAAGATTTAGATACATTTTATTAATATGAGCTAATTCCTGAAACTGACTGATCATTTGATCAGGAGAAACACATTTAAAGCATTATAACAGTATGAGATTATAAGATGCTAATTTTATAATCTATTCATTTTGAACATTTTTCGATATCTTATGTTTATTAAGACTAATTTATTTTATTTTAATTAATACATACGTATCATGAAAAAAATTTTGTTTTTTGTTCTTATTTTCTTTTCTGCGACACATTTATGGTCACAGGATGAATCTTTAAATAAACCTCAGAAACAAGTTGAAGACAGAAACTTCCGGACACCGCTTATCGGAGAGAAAGCTCCATCATTCACTGCAGAATCAACTAAGGGAGAAATAAACTTCCCGGAAGATTATGGACATCATTGGAAAATTCTTTTCAGCCATCCTCAGGATTTCACACCTGTTTGCACAACAGAATTACTGGAACTTGCATATTTGCAGAGCGAATTTGATAAGCTGGGTATTAAGATTGTCACCATATCCACAGACAAACTGGATACTCATGTACAATGGAAAAAAGCAATGGAAGAACTAGCTTATAAAGACAGAAAACCAATTAAAATAGAATTCCCTCTTGTTGCCGATGAGAACCTGGCAGTCTCCAAAAAATATGGAATGATACATGCTGAAACGAATACGACAAAAGATGTAAGGGGTGTATTTATTATTGATCCTGACAATGTTATTCAGGCCAGCTTTTTTTATCCAAAGTCTGTTGGAAGAAATACGGCTGAGCTTGTAAGGTTGGTATCAGCATTACAGAAGACATCAAAGGATAATGTTATGACACCAGCAGATTGGAAGACTGGAGATGATGTGCTTGTACCTGCTATTCCCAATTCCACGGCTTCTGACAAGGATCTTGCATCATCGGGACTTTATAAGCTTAC
>DCFT01000052.1:0-269 GCA_002319885.1 Bacteroidales bacterium UBA1797 | reverse complement strand
AATCACCAGGGGATGCTAACTGGATTATAAAAAGATGAAGCCCCACTATTTATTAAATCGAAAAAACGCATTCAGTCAGTATATGCCTGTTTGCGTTTTTTTGTTAGTGGGTTGTACTGGAATCGAACCAGTGACCCCTACCCTGTCAAGGTAATGCTCTAAACCAACTGAGCTAACAACCCTTCATTTTCTGTTATTCTGAGAAATTTGCTCTAAACCTCCAGATAGCTATCGGGCTGAGCTAACAACCCTTCATTTTCTGTTATTCT
>DCFT01000085.1:26958-56380 GCA_002319885.1 Bacteroidales bacterium UBA1797 | reverse complement strand
TGATATAAAAAGGAAACTGGTTAGACCGATAGCAAGACCGCCTACGTTCAGCAGTACATATCCGCCTTGTTTCCTCATATTGCGGTATGCGTTTATAAAAAAGTTCTTTATCATGAGTGTTACTATGAGATTTTTACTTAAATTTTCTTTTCAAAGACATAAAAAAATTGAGTGTGATGCATTCTATATTGGATGATTTCTATTGTAAAAATAACTTATCTGCAACAATTATAATGTTTACTAGTCTTTAGACAGAAAAAAACTAATTTAATGATAAAAAATTTCTTTTTGATAGCGGTCAGAAATATTGCCCGACATAAGGTTTTTACTTTAATAAACGTAACCGGACTTGCAGTAGGTCTTGCTGCTTCTTTATTAATTCTGTTATGGGTCCAGGATGAATTTAGTTTCGAAAAATTCAACTCGAATGCAAAAACTATCTATCGGGTTGAAGAAGATCAGTTCTATTCTGGTGATCGGTATCACGTCACGGTGACACCGGTCCCATCAGGTCCGGTATGGAAAGAAAAGATCCCTGAAATTGAAGATCAGGTGAGGTTAAATCTATGGCTCCCACGAGTCCTGTTCCGCTATGAGGATAAAGTTTTTTTTGAAACATCAATCGCTGCCGTCGATTCCAGCCTTCTCAAGATCTTTACTTTGCCTCTGAGTATGGGAGACCAGGAGACTGCATTAAACTCACCAAACTCTATAATTCTTACACAAAAGCTGGCAACAAAATACTTTGGAAGTGACAATCCTATTGGTAAAACTCTTACTGTTGATAATAAAGCACAATTTACTGTGACAGGAGTTTTTAAAGAGATCCCGCAAAATTCAATGCTCACTTTCAGTGCTGTTATTCCTTATTCATACCTTAAGAAAATTGGCTTTGCAGATAATTCCTGGGGAAATAATTCAATTTTTACATTTATTCAGTTAAGACAGGGGGCAGACATTAATGCTGTTAACAAAAAGCTTACCGATATTGTCTTGGAGAATAATCCTCAGACAACGACTAAATTCAGTCTTTTCCCTTTACTTGATATACATTTACATGGGCAGTTTGGTTTTAAAGAGTCTAAGGGTCCCGTCATTGTGGTCACAATTTTTACATTTATAGCAATATTCATTCTGTTGATAGCCTGTATAAATTTTATAAATCTCTCAACTGCAAAAGCATCAGGAAGAGCCAGGGAGATAGGTATAAAGAAAGTGGCCGGCGCTGATCAGATGTCAATGATAGTCCAGTTTATGCTGGAATCGCTGTTTCTCGTGGGCGTTGCTATGATACTTGCCTTGATCATGGTAGGTTTATTACTTGGCTTGTTCAATAATATTTCGGGCAAAAACTTCAGTCTTTCAGATCTTTTCCAGCTGCGATTTATAATTAACTTTCTTATAGTGGGTTTGTTAGCCGGTTTTATCTCAGGCATCTATCCTGCCTTATACCTGTCATCATTTAAGCCGGCCGCAGTACTTAAAGGTGAAGCATCTTCACCTAAAGGTAATGGAAAATTAAGGCGGATACTGGTTGTAGTGCAATTCACACTTTCTATACTAATAGCGACAGCTGCAATCTTTATGTACAGGCAACTGAAATTCCTGCAGAATAAGGACCTTGGTTTCAATAAGGAAAATCTGATCTGTATACCAATGCCTCAGGATATGAAGTCGAAATATCAGTCTCTTAAGCTTGAACTGGGTAAGGAGACATTGATTCAGGGAGTTACTGCTTCAATGCATAATCCGACAATGATGGGAAGTAACTCAGGCGGAGCCAACTGGCCCGGGAAAGACCCTGCAAAACAAGTTCTGATCGGTACTAATGCTATCGATTATGATTATCTGAAGACTATGAATATGAAGCTCGTTTCAGGGAGGGATTTTTCAAAAGATTATCCTTCGGATATGGCCAGGGATACTCTGGGTAATTTTCTGGTAAATGAGGAAGTGGTCAAACTAATGGGGATAGGTGATCCTGTTGGCAAAGGCTTCCATTTCATGGGACTTAACGGGGTCATTGTTGGAGTACTTAAAAATTTTCATTTTAAAGGAGCAGATCAGGCCATTGAACCAATGGCATTTGCCCTGGCTCCTGTCGGTTATCTGAATTGTATTCTTGTGAGATTGACTCCGGGTAATGTTACTGAATCACTCAGGGAAGTTGAAAAGGCCTGGAGAGAGGTAATACCAGAATATCCTTTAGCTTATACCTTTATTGATCAGGACTACGATAAGTTGTTTAGAGCACAGATTCGCATTACGGCTCTGCTTAAATATTTTACCATTCTGGCGATAATAATTGCCTGTCTGGGATTGTACGGATTATCATCCTATTCAGCTGAACGCAGGACTAATGAAGTGGGTATAAGAAAGGTTATGGGAGCAGATTCTGTAACGGTAATGTTCACACTAGCAAGAGAATTTATGCTTCCGGTTATTATTTCCATAGCAATAGCAATTCCTCTTGGCTGTATTATAGTACGATCTCTTCTGAAACAGTTTGCTTACAGGATAGATTTAAGCTTTTTTGTATTTGCCGGAATAGCTGCAGGTGCAATTGTAATAGCAATGCTTACAGTCAGTTTCCAGGCATACAGAGCGACAGGAATTAATCCTGCGGAAGCGTTGAAGACGGAATAAAATAAATTCCATTGCAACATAATTCCTTTTTCACTGTCTTTTAGCAGAAATGTATCACATTATTTATCCGTCTGAAAACTCTCAGAATTATTGAGTAAATTAATAATCCTTTTAACTGAATAGAAATGTTTACAAACCTTATCAAGCATAGCATAAGATCTTTTAAAAGACAACGTGCATATATCGTAATAAATATCCTGGGCCTTTCGATAGGTATAGCATGTAGTCTTCTTATTGCTCTTTTTATTTTGAATGAATTAAGCTATGATAAGTTTAATACAAAAAAAGACAACATTTACCGTATGGTACTGAACGGGAAAATTGGCGGTCAGGAGTTAACTGTCGCTTATTCTGCAGCTGTTATAGGACCAACTATGGTTAAGGAAGTTCCTGAAGTGCAGGATTTTTTAAGGATGAATGGCGTGGGCCCCACAACTATTGAATATAATAAGCAGACATTTACTGAAGATAATATTGTTGAGGCAGATTCATCATTTTTCAACTTCTTTTCAATCCCTGTTATCAAAGGTGACAGGGATAATCTCCTTAATGCACCAAGGAAAGCTGTACTTTCGGAAACGATTGCCAAAAAGATTTTCGGGAAAGAAAATCCGATTGACAAAACAATTAAAATTGGGTCAGATACTGCTCTATACACTATTTCCGGAGTTATGGGTGACGTACCTGAAAATTCTCATTTTGCAGCTGCAGTTATAACATCCTTTATGACTAATCCGGGTTCAAAAAACCCAACCTGGCTGAGCAACAGTTTCAGCACGTATCTGATGTTGAAACCTAATACAAGCTATAAAACGGTAGATGCCAAACTGCCTGAGATGATAGTAAAATACGTTGGACCCGAACTTCAGAAATACATGGGAGTTTCAATAACTGATTTTGCAGCAAAAGGGAATAAATACAGGTTTTATCTGCAAAATCTGAAGGAGGTTCACCTCGATCCTTCAATACAGCAACAGTTCAAACCCGCTATTGATCCGAAGTATCTTAAGATATTTGGGAGTATTGCCATACTTATTATCTTGATTGCCGCAATAAACTTTATGAATCTTGCAACAGCGCAGGCTTCAAGAAGGGCAAAGGAGGTTGGAATAAAAAAGATCGGTGGTTCTTCGAGAGGTGCTCTGATAACGCAATTCCTTTCAGAATCATTTATACTCTCATTTGTAGCTCTTATTATCGCCCTGATATTCATCAGACTTTCTCTGCCTTATTTTAATAATCTTCTTGGCTCGCATCTTGTCCTGAATTTGTTTATTGCCTGGTATGCTGTACCTGTTCTTATCCTGTTTTCGTTATTGGTGGGGCTTCTGGCAGGCAGCTATCCCGCATTCTATCTTTCATCTTTTAATCCATACGAAGTATTAAAAGGAAGTGTAAAAAACAGCATGAAAAACGGTTGGCTGAGAAGAGTCCTTGTTGTCTTTCAGTTTACTATTTCGATTCTGCTGATTATTGGAACCCTTGTTATGTACAGGCAGATTAAATATATGCTTAATAAAGATGTCGGATTCAATAAAGAACAGTTACTGGTAATAAACAGGGCAGATGCCCTTGGTGCAAGGGTAGAATCATTCAAAGACGCGGTCAGGGGAGTTCCCGGTGTGGTAAATATTGCAAGTTCAACAGCAGTTCCTGCAAGAAATAACAACGATAACGGCTACTCGATGGAAGGCAGAAAAGATGAGAATTTTTTAATGCAGACTAACTGGGTTGATTACGACTACCTCGAAACATACGGTATGAAAATAGTTGCCGGAAGGTCATTCAACAAATCGTATACTACCGATAATGCGGCCTGTATTTTAAATGAAAGTGCTATCAAGAATTTCTCTATAACTGATTTTTCAAAAACCCGTTTTATGGTGCCGGGCGATTCAGGGAAAATTGAGTATGTTCCAGTCATAGGAGTTGTTAAAAATTTTAATTTCGAATCTCTTCGCAATCCAATACAGCCATATATTTTGCGTTTCAAAACTGATCATATCTTGTGGGGATATATTACTGTCAGATTATCGGGTAAGAATGTTTCATCTGCTATTAGTGGTATTGAAGCTAAATGGAAAGAGTTTATACCAAACAGCCCTCTTCAATACTATTTTATTGATGCCGATTTCGAGCATATGTACGTCCAGGAGAAACAGAATGCCCAGATGGCAGTGATCTTTTCGATCCTTGCCATATTCATAGCTGCATTGGGACTTTTCGGACTTACTTCATTTACAGTGGAACAGCGTACCAAAGAGATAGGAGTAAGAAAAGCAATGGGCTCTACTATTGCAGGGATTTATGTAGTTATATCAAGGGAAGTTATTATTCTCGTATCAATTTCAGCTCTGTTTGCATGGCCAGTGATTTATTATATTGCTACAAAATGGCTGGAGGGTTTTTATTACAGAATTAATCTTGAGGTTTTCAGTTTTTTTGCGGGTTTTACCATTGCACTAGGCATTGCCGTGGTTACGATCAGCTATCGCATAATGCGGGCAGCTCAGGTCAATCCTGCGCAGTCTTTAAAGTATGAATAGAAAATGAAATGTTTATGATTATATTTTGAGATAAATTAAATAATTCCTTAATAAAATGTTCGACAAACTTATAAAGTACAGTCTGAGATCTTTTAAACGACAGCGAGCATATATAATAATAAATATACTTGGACTTTCAATAGGGATTTCATGTAGTCTCCTGATTGCCCTTTATGTAATAAATGAGGCAAGTTATGATCAATATAATGTAAAGAAAGACCGAATTTTCAGGACAATTCTAAACGGCAAAATTGGTGGACAGGAAATCACTACATCAAGTTCGCCGGCAATTATGGGACCAACAATGGTAAAAGAATTTCCGGAAATTGAAGATTTCCTAAGAATGAATGGAAGGGGTCCGACTGTTATTGAGTATAATAATCAAACATTTACAGAGGATCATATTATAGAAGCTGACTCTTCATTCTTTAATTTCTTTTCTATACCTGTTATTAAAGGAGACCGGCAAAGTCTTCTTAACGCACCGCACAAAGTTGTTTTGTCAGAATCCACAGCAAAAAAAATATTTGGAGGGGAAAACCCTATTGATAAACAGGTCAAAATTGGATCTGATACTGCGCGTTATATTGTGACAGGAATAATGGCGGATATACCTCAGAATTCGCATTTTGAAGCCAATGCTTTAACGTCTTTCATGACCAATTCAAGGTCGAAAGATCTTACCTGGATGAATAACAGTTTTAGTACCTATTTCCTGCTAAAACCGAATAGCACTTATAAAACTGTTGATGCGAAATATCCTGAATTACTGCAAAAATATGTTGGTCCCGAAATCCAGAAATATACAGGCATTTCACTTAACGATTTTATAGCTCAGGGAAACAAATACAGATTTTACCTGCAGAATCTTAGTGATATTCATCTTGATACATCAGTACAGCAGGATTTTAAAGCTTCTGTTGATCCAAAATACCTTAAAATATTTGGCAGTATTGCAATACTAATTGTTTTAATAGCTGCAATTAATTTTATGAATCTGTCAACAGCTCAGGCATCGAGAAGGGCAAAAGAGGTAGGTATAAAAAAAGTAGCAGGTTCAACAAGAAGCATGCTCGCTTTTCAGTTCCTTTCTGAATCGTTTATCCTTTCATTTATAGCGTTAATTGTTGCTATAATCTTTATTAAGCTCTCACTTCCTTATTTTAACAATCTGCTGGGAGCAAATCTCAAACTCAGTCTTTTTGCTTCATGGATTATAATTCCTTTGCTTATACTGTTCTCACTTTTTGTCGGCATTCTTGCAGGGAGTTATCCGGCTCTTTTCCTGTCCTCATTTAATCCTTACGAAGTACTTAAGGGGAGTGCAAAAAACAGTATGCAAAACGGGAGTCTGAGAAGAGTTCTGGTTGTTTTTCAGTTTGCTGTTTCAATTCTGCTGATTGTGGGCACAATGATAATGTACAGGCAGATAAAATATATGCTTAACAAAGATTTGGGGTTCAAAAAGGAACAACTAATAGTCATCAACAGGGCTGAAGCACTTGGTAAAAAAATGAAATCTTTTAAAGAGACTGTAAAAAATATTCCGGGAGTTGTTAACATATCAAGCTCTACAGCCATACCCGGACGTACAAATAATAACAACGGATACATGATGGAGGGAAGAAAGGATGAGACTTTTCTGATGGCGACCAGCTGGGTGGATTATAATTTTCTTGATACATATGGGATGACACTTGATTCAGGAAGATCATTTAATGAGTCGTATACCTCTGATAAAGATGCCTGTATAATTAACGAAAGCGCCTATAAGAATTTTAAGATCACGAATATAGAAAAAACCAGATTTATGGAACCCAGCGATTCAGGGAAATTAAACTATTTACCGATAATCGGCGTTGTGAAAAATTTCAACTTTGAATCGCTTCGTAACCCAATAAGCCCCTATGTGCTTAAATTTCAGAACGATAATATGCTATGGGGATATATAACAGTAAGGTTGTCAGGTCAGAATTATTCTAAGACCATTAGTGCTATTGAAGATAAGTGGAAAGAGTTTGTTTCAAATAACCCATTGCAGTATTACTTTCTTGACGCGGATTTTGAACTTATGTACAAGCAGGAGAAACAAAATGCTCAGATGGCTGTAATTTTTTCTATCCTGGCCATATTTATTGCAGCCCTGGGTCTGTTTGGGCTTACATCATTTACTGTAGAACAACGGACTAAAGAGATAGGAGTAAGGAAGGCTATGGGATCGTCCGTAACAGGGATTTATCTGGTTATATCGAGAGAAGTCTTTATACTGGTATCAGTTTCTGCTCTTATTTCATGGCCGTTGGTCTATTACTGGGCCGGAAAATGGCTTGAGAATTTCTATTACAAAATAAACGTCGGATTTTTCACACTGGTAATAGGATTGGCAGTTGCTCTGGGAATAGCTGTTCTAACAATAAGTTACCGCATTTTTATAGCAGCCCGGGTAAACCCTGCACAATCGCTTAAATACGAATAGTGCATTTTCTTTCTCCGCCCCGGAAGAGTAAAAAGAAACGGATTTTAAAGTCTCCCCTGGTGGATTTAAGGGTGAAAAAAACCAGGAAAAGTGGCAAGTACCAGAAAACTTGGGCTAAGATCTTTTAAAACAAAATATTGTTAGAATTGAAATTTAATTATTGTCATTTCGATGTTTAAAAATTATCTTCTTGTCATTTTCAGAAACTTGTTGAAAAACAGGGTTTTTACATTGATTAATATTTTTGGTCTGGGGATTGCCTTATCAGTCTGTATTGTTGCATTTTTCAATCATATGTTCAATTATGAATTTGACAGGCAAAATGTAAATTTCGATAAGATATACCGGGTAAACAGCTTCAGAGATATGCAGGGGAGAGAACAGGAATATGGAGTTGTACCGGCTACTCTTGGGATAATGGCAAAAAAGGAGATCCCAGGTATTGAAAAATCAGCAAGACTGGCAAACTCAGGTTCTCCTGTCAAGCGGGGTGTTGATCTGTTCCCGACACAGATTTCATATGTTGATCCGGAGTTCCTCGATATTTTCACATTTCACATTTTGCTTGGTGATCAGAAATCTATTTTAAACCATGGAAATGTTCTTCTCAGCAGAAAAATGGCTACAACACTATTTGGAAATGATTATCCTATCGGGAAGAGTATTTCAGTTTTTAATGATAACAATAAGGAGTTCACATATACTGTTGGTGGTGTATTTACTGATTGCCCCGATAACTCGAGTTTCAGGATAGACATACTAACTCACTTCGATAATTTTCTGTTAATGTGGAATGTTAAGGATGCTGACTGGAAATTGAATTGCGCTGCGTTATTTATTCTGGTTCCTGATAAATCTTCCCTTCAGTCCATTACACAATCATTAAAAAATTATACATCGGTCCAGAATGAAGCAAGAAAAGATTTTAAAATAAACAGATATACACTGATTCCTTTAAAGGACGTAGGCAAAAATTCACGGACAACATGGTCATCAAGTCTTTTTCCGGCATTGCATCCGGCTGCTGTAATATCTCCCCCGGTTATGGCCTTGTTTATTCTGCTGATAGCATGTTTCAATTTTGCGAATACGTCTATTTCAACATTTAGCAAACGACTGAAGGAGATAGGATTACGAAAAACCTTTGGAGGTCAGAGAAAACAACTGGTTTCTCAGTTTATGCTTGAGACAATAGTAATCTGCTCGTTTGCATTGTTTGTTGGAATAGTCTTGGCAGAATTTCTCGTGCCTGCCTACAGCAGTCTGTGGTCATATATGTCAATAGAACTGACTTTTACAAAATATGCTGTATTCTGGCTATTCCTGGTTTTACTTCTGTTATTTACTGGTTTCGTTGCAGGAGTTTACCCGGCTTTTTATGTGAGTTCTTTTAGTCCTGCAAATATAATTAAAGGTGGTGCGCCGTTTAAAGGATCGGGGAAACTTTCATCATTATTACTAATGCTACAGTTCACGATCTCCGTTATGGCGCTGGTGATGGGAATAGTATTTGAAAAGAATGCCCGTTATCAGGATAATCTGGATCTTGGCTACGACAGGAAAAATATTATTGTTGTACCTGTTCCTCCTGAATATTATGCTTCTTACAGGAATGAGATACTTTCCGATCCAAAGGTAATTGCTGCTGAGGGTACACAGAATCATATTGGTTTCGGTGGCTATAGGCGACCGATAAAAGATGAGGTGAAACAGCTGGAAGTGGATATGATGGATATTGGTCCGCTTTATTCTCAGACAATGGGTCTGCATTTGACTGCTGGTCGTTTATTTGATCAACCAAGAGTGTCAGCTGACCGTTCCAGCAAATCTGTTATTGTAAATCAGAAACTTGTTGATAGTTTCGGTTGGAAGGATGCTGTGGGTCACACTGTAACCCTTTATGATACAACGAAATTCACAGTCATAGGAGTAGTCAGGGATTTTTACCTGAGAGGTATCTGGCAAAAAGTTGAACCTGTTATGATGAGATTATCTGGTTCCGACACCTATAATTTATTGATCGTAAGAGCTTCTCAAAAAGATCTTCCGGCTGTGCTGGATGAACTCAATCTTAAATGGAAAAGCATGGGCATTAACAATGTTTTTGGTGGCATGCTTCAGGAAGATACGATGCGTGAAGGGAAAGATATAAATGGAAGTATCATGAAAGTCAATATCTTCCTTGCTATTACAGCAGCCTTATTGTCTCTTATCGGGATGTATAATCTTGTCTCCCTCGATATTATTAGACGAATAAAAGAAATAGGAATAAGAAAGATACAGGGTGCCCCGGTTCTTCTTATTATGTATCTGGTGAGTAAAAAATTTCTGGTCGTACTTATTGCTGCTTCGTTAATTGGGTGTGCAGGAGGATATTTTATGTCGAATTTGCTTATGGGCAGTATCTGGCAGTATTATGTTAAGATAAAACCGGGAATACTCATTCTTGCAGCATCAATAATGATTGTAACAACAATACTTACTATTATTTTTAAGATTGGAAAGGCTGCATTGCGGAACCCCGTAGATTCCCTTAGATACGAGTAATCCAACAAACCCGGCAAATGAGAGACTTTTTAACTACCGCTCACTTAAGAACTCTACCTGTGGAGGGCAGGTGGGAAGAATATCAAAAAAAAGGATCCCGCATGTATTTGCGGGATCCTGATCCTGTTTTATAATTGGGAATATATATAGTGATTGAAAGTGCTCTAATACATCTTATTTATAAGTTGTCCAATCTCATCTCTTTTCTTTAAAGGGAAGGTGTGACTTTTCCCATCTTTTGTAACTACGTTCAAACCTTTTACTGAAAATATTCCTTTACCGAAAAATATGACTTCAAGTATATTCTCAAAAAGTATTTCAAGGTTAAATCTGTCTGTATCTTCAGCAAGAGTTTTAAAATACAATCTCTGATTTGTAACTATCAGTTTTCCTTCTATAGTGTTGTTGTCAATTACCTGATTTGTATCTCCGGCTTTTAAAACAACTTCGTTTGCATAAAGTTTGACTGTCATGATTTCTGTTTATTATGCTTTCCTTAAGCGATTAGTACTTTATTTTTTCTCTCTTTTATTGTAAAGACGTTTGTAGAATTAAAATGTTGCATGGATAGAAGATGATAAATAGCAATTTCTAAGTAAAATTAGCATCGATATTTTTTCTGAGTCTTATGAGTAAGTTGATTTTCAGCAATTCACGATGTCATTCTTAATTAATTTTAAACTTAAATAAAAAGTCATTCTGAAGTGTCTAATTATTTGACATATATTTGACTTATGTTTTTTAATTTCAGTATTTTGTCATAAAAAGAACAATATGATAAAGGGAACCCTTCTGATTGTCGATGACAATAAGAGTGTTATCAGTGCACTCGAAATGATGTTGCAGTATGAGGTAGAAAAACTGATTTCCATCAGCAGTCCCAAGAGAATACATGAAGTGCTGGAAAATAATGAAATAGATATCGTACTGCTCGATATGAATTTTCAGGCTGGCATTAATTCAGGAAATGAAGGACTTTTCTGGATGAAAGAGATTCTTAAGCATGACAGCAATATAAGTGTGGTTATGATAACAGCTTATGGAGATGTGGAACTAGCGGTGAAAGCATTAAGGGATGGAGCCTTCGACTTCATTCTCAAACCCTGGGACAACGAAAAGTTGCTTGCGACTATAAATGCAGCATGGAAGCTCAGGACTTCAAGGAAGGAAGCGCTTATTCTCAAGAACGATAATCAGTTCCTGAAAAAGGAAATACAAAGAGGTGAAGAAAAAATAGTGTTGGGGGCATCACCCACCATGATCAATGTAATGAATATTGTAAGAAAAGTGGCAGCGACAGATGCCAATGTACTGATAACAGGAGAAAATGGAACAGGTAAAGAGTTGGTTGCCAGAGAAATCCATAATCTGTCGAAAAGGAATAGTGAGCTTATGGTTAGCGTTGATATGGGTTCCATAACTGAAACATTGTTCGAGAGTGAAATGTTCGGTCATGTTAAAGGCGCTTTTACCGATGCAAGGGAAGACCGTCCGGGAAAGTTTGAAATAGCTCAGAAAGGAACGCTTTTCCTCGATGAAATCGGGAATCTTTCTTTGCAATCACAGGCTAAACTGTTAAGTGCACTTCAGAACAGATCTATTGTACGCGTAGGTTCAAACAGGCAGATCGCAGTTGATATCAGATTGATCTGTGCTACAAATTGTGTTCTTCCTTTGAGAGTTATGGAGGGCTTGTTCAGAGAAGACCTTCTATACAGGATAAATACCATTCAGATTGAGGTACCCCCGTTGAGGGACAGGGTAGATGATATTCCTGTACTTTCTTTTCATTTTCTCAGAACTTATGGTGAGAAATATAATAAACCCGGCAAGAAAATCAGCACCCAGGCTCTTGAAAAACTTTCAAATTACCAGTGGCCGGGTAATATCAGGGAATTACAACATTCAATCGAAAAGGCGGTAATTTTATCCGACTCCTCTGTACTGGGTCCTAACGATTTTTCATTCAATACCATATCAAAAGGGCAAATAGATGATAACAGTACAACTCTTGAAGAAATGGAGAAGAAATTAATTGCTGAATCTATTATAAAACATGATAATAATTTAAGCATAGTCGCCTCTAAACTGGGAATAACGAGGCAGACACTCTATAATAAGCTGAAAAAGTATGATTTATAAAAGATTTTACCTGGTTATCATTGCCTATCTGACAGGGATAATCCTTTTAACAGTCGCCTTTGCATTCAGTTTTGGGAAAGACCTTACATATTCAATAATTTCAATTATTGGTGTGGCTCTGCTCACAATTTCATTTGGAGTCTGGCTTAACAGGACCAATAAGAAACTGGCGTTTTTCTTTAGTGCCGTAAGGAATGACGATACTTCATTGATATTCCCTGAAGAGGAAGGATTTTCAAATGAGAAATTGCTTAACAGAAGTCTGAACGAATTGAATAACAAGTTAAAAAATGCGAAGATAAATATAGAACTCCAGGAGAAGTTTTATAAGAATATTATGGAGAAGATCAGGACAGGGATTATATCTTTCGACAAAAACGGGGTTGTTGAATTTACAAATCCGGAGATTAAAAGGATGTTTAACCTTGATCAGATATCACATATAAATAAATTAAGAAATATTGATCCAAAGCTGGTGGAATTACTTGAAAAAATGGAATCGGGAGAACAGAAACGTATAAATGTAAAGGTTAACCACAACCTCCTTAGTCTGGCGGTACATTCACAGACAATAATAATACAAAAGAGAGAGATAAAAATAGTTAATTTACAGGATATCAAAAGCGAACTCGATACACATGAGATGGATTCATGGCAAAAACTGATCAGGATTCTTAACCATGAGATCATGAATTCAGTAGCTCCGATTACGTCTTTAAGTTCTACAATTTCAGGTTTCTATAAATCGGGAGAAGATCAGAAACGCCCAGAATACATTACTCCAAGAATTATTTCAGACACAATCAGGGGGCTCAATATAATAGAAGAACATGGCAAAGGATTGATACATTTTGTAGAATCATACAGAAGCCTGGCACAGCTGCCAAAACCAGAGTTTACCTTAGTTAAAATTAAAGAGTTTTTCGAGAGGATAATGATTCTGATAAACAGTGGTTTTGATAATGATAATAACAATAATAAAGTCAGGCCTCTGATCACGTCAAGTGTAACACCTGATGATATAACTCTGGTTGCTGATGACAAACTTCTCGCACAGGTTTTTATTAATATTGCAAAAAATTCAATCGAAGCATTTGGAAAATATAAAGAAGATGACTTTATCTCAATGAATGCCAGTAGGAACCCTGACGGTAGGGTGGTATTAACAATTAAGGATAATGGCCCTGGTATGGACGCGGATACTCTTGAGAAAATTTTTGTACCGTTTTTTACAACAAAAGAATCAGGTTCGGGAATAGGATTAAGCCTGTCGCGACAAATTGTACGGATTCATAACGGGAATATTACTTGTGAATCGGTACCGGGAGAAGGCACAATCTTTACAATGCTCTTTTAGTTATGATTTTCCGGATTTTGCAGAAAATTTATAAAAATACCATGGGATTAAGTCTGGAATTTGGGTAATGTTTATTCTATACTTTTTACCGGATTGGCAAGTGCAGCCTTTATGGCCTGATAGCTTACGGTAAGCAGTGCAAATATAAATGTTAGCAACCCCGAGTAAATAAAGATCCATATACTTATATCAATTCTATAGGCAAAACTTATCAGCCATTTTTTCATAAAGAAATAGGCTACCGGCCAGGCTATCAAATTTGCTGCTAATACAAGATACATAAACTCACCTGAAACAAGTTGAACAATACTTTTTATTGAAGCGCCTTGCACTTTCCTGATACCAATTTCTTTTTTACGCTGTTCAGTTACAAATGATGCCAAACCTAATAAACCAAGACATGCGATGAATAATGCAACAACAGAAAATGTTGAGATCACTTTTGAATATCGTTCTTCAGATTTGTACATCTTGTCAATTGATTCATCCAGGAAACTATATTCAAATGGATATTGCGGAAAAAACTTTGCCCATACCTCTTTCAAACTATTGATGGTTGATGGCATATTTGCCGACTTTACTTTAACTATAAATTCCTTAAACCAGTTAGGGTTGGTCATAAATACCTGGGAAGTTATTTCATTGTGAAGAGAGCTGGAATTAAAATCCTTTACTACTCCAATAATCACCGGCTTGTATTCATTCAATTGAATAGAATAAGACTTTCCAATTACATCCTGTGGATTTTTAAAACCAAGACTCCTGACCATTTTTTCGTTGATTACCATAGTATTTGGAAAATCACCGGGAAAATCTTCAGAAAAATATCGTCCGGCAATCAGTTTTACTCCGAAATGATTCATATAATCATAGTCCACAGAATTAACCTCAATACCGAAAGCTCCAATATTGTTACTATTTCCATTAGGTCTGCACTCAGTGCCTATGTTGTTGCTGCTGGTTGGTGCTCCTCTGCCTGCGGTTGCACTTAATACCCCGGGAATACTTCTCAATTCATTTTTTATTGTTTTATAATTGTTACCAGTTTTTCCATAAGCGGGCAGAACTATCATATTCTCCTTTTCAAAGCCCATATTATAGTTTCTTAAATATCTTAGTTGGAGATTTACAATTAATGTTCCGATGATAAGGATAATTGAAATAGAAAACTGAAGTATAACTAAACCTTTTCTAAGATTTGATGCCATGCTCTTTCCACTATTTGAAGAATTAACTCCTTTAATAACCTTGGCCGGCTGGTAAGACGAAATAAACAAAGCCGGGTATAGTCCTGCCAGAACACCAACAAAAAGAACACCTGCAACAATTAATAACATGATTGACCAATCACTGTCATAATCAAATCCTATTTCAGTTCCAACCAGTAATGAAAAATAGGGCATAATGAGTTTGACAGTTATTAAGGAGATTATTAACGAAGCGATTGAAAACAAGACAGATTCACCAAGAAATTGTTGAATAAGTTGAAATCTGGAGCCGCCAATTGTTTTCCGCATTCCGATTTCTATTGCTCGTTTTGATGACCTTGCTGTAGAAAGATTCACAAAGTTGATACATGCCAGCAGTAAGATAAACAGAGCAATTGAACTGATAATAATTATCCTCGGCATTGAACTGTTTTCTTCTATTTCATCACCTGAATGAGAATTAAGATGGATATCCAATAAAGGACGGAAAACAACTTTCCATCCACGTTCTTTTATATCTGTGTGTGTTGAAAAAAAATTCTCTGTTTTCTTTATGAAATCTTTTAAATTAAATCCTTTATCTACAAGCATATAAGTATATGATCCGAAAGTAGCGCCCCATTGAGGGAAATACTGAGCAACCGGTTGTTTATCAAGCGAAGAATAGGGCGCTATGAAATCAAATTTGAAATGGGAGTTAACAGGCACATCTCTAATTTCTCCCGTTACTTCAAAACTATACTGTTTATTTATCTCGATAATCTTGCCAAGCGGGTTTTCTTTTCCAAAGTATTTTTTAGCAGTTGATTCGGTTATTATTATGCTGTTAGGTTTTTTAAGAAACTGAGTTACATCGCCGGCAATAACCTGATAGGAAAAAATCTCGAAGAAGGCAGAATCAGCAAATGAAATCCTGTTTTCATAATTACTTTTATCTCCGGCTTTGACCAGACTGCGTTCTGAAAAATAAATCCGGGAAAGTTTCTTAATCTCAGGGTATTCATTTTTTAGAGTAGGGCCTAACAAAGCCGGTGATTGAGCCATATGGTTGACTACACCTTCCTGAGGAAAACTGAATTCAATACGGTAAATATTCTCAGCATTTTTGTTGTAGCCGTCATAGCTTAAATCATGTTTGACAAAAAGTATAACAAGAATGCAGGCTGTAATACCAATTGATAGACCTATAATATTTATAAATGAGTAGAATCTTTGGGAAAATATAATCCTGATTGCATTTTTGAAATAGTTGATGAACATAATTTCTTTTTATTAAGTTTTGGGTTTCTACGTTCCATAATTCAGAATTTACTTCAATATCATTTCAGAAAATAAGTATTCTTTAACATAATCTTGTTTTAGACATAGTATATAAATAACATTGTAGTGGGTTTTGAAACTTATATTTAAAAGTCTTTACTGGCTTTACCTCATTCTTTACGCAGTGTCTCCGCAGGATTGGTTCTTGCAGCTTTATTGGCAGCCCAGCTTACCGTCATTAGTCCGATAGCCAGGGTAAACATTCCCGATAAAACCGGGATCAACAGACTAACAGAGGTTTTATAGGCAAAATTATTAAGCCAGATATGCATTGCAAATAAGCCTATCGGAGTGGCAATAATGAATGATATAAGGATCCATTTCAACAAATCAATATTGAATTTACGGAACACTTCGGTTATGGTCGCTCCATTTATTTTCCTGATACTGATCTCCTTCATCCTGCTTTGTGTGGCAAATGTTGCCAACCCGAATAATCCAAGGCTCGATATGAATATTGCAATAACCGACAGTACAAGGAATAGAAGGTTAAGTTTCATCTCAGAAGCATAAGAGGAATATAATGAATCCTTCAGGAACATATAATCGAACGGAGTTGTGGGGTCAATCTCCTTTATTATTCTCTCCGTACTCTTGAGAATATCAGGAATATTCACAGGCTGAAATTTAAGAATAACATAGTCAAATTGTTGTAATTCATTAACTGTGGTAATAAAGATTGGCTGGATTTGATTATGAAGCGAAGAGGTGTTGAAATCTTTCACCACACCGATTACTTCATATTTGACATTTCGTGAGATAAATTTACCTACCGGATTAGTCCATCCCAGGTATTTGACAAAAGTCTGGTTGATGATTACTTTGTTTTCATCTTCTTTGATATTTCGGAAGTTACGGCCGGCTATCAGAGTGATTCCCATTGTTTTCAGATAGTTTTCATCAATGTAAACTGCATTTGCCATGATGGGTTTGTCAAGTCCTTCAGGCATATATCCATTCGAAGTAAATGCTATACCCGGAATTCCCCCAGCTGATACTGACACCGAAGTAACTCCGGGGATCGAAGAAAATTTGTTTTCAATCAATTCATGTGTTGCTGAAGTTTTTGAATTTAGGCCGATTAACAGTAAGTTTTTTTCATTAAACCCCTTATCGCTTTTTTTAACGAACTGCATTTGCGAATAAATCACAAGACAACAGATAATGAGCCCAATGGAGATTGTATACTGACATGTTACCAGGATGTTGCGTGAAGATTGTTTCCTTTTCCCCTGGTTTGTACTGTTAAGCAATGTCAATGGACTTATTGAAGAGAGATAAAAAGAGCCGTAAAAGCTTGCAAAAATGGTACAGAAAAAAAAGAGTATAATATATATCAGTATCCATTGAGATAGCCTTATTGTTGTTAGTGTCAGATCTTCACCCATTGTTCCTGACACTATAGGAAGTAACATTTTAACTAACAAAAAGGCCAGTGCAAGAGAAATTAAAATGGCAATTGATGATTCAACAAAGAAAAACAGAATTATATTCTTTCTGTCTGACCCGAAGATTTTTTTTACAGAAACCTCTTTTACTCTTCTGAAGGAAAGAGCTGTGCTAATGTTTACGAAGTTGAAACAGGCAATCAACAATATAAGTAGTCCAATACCTGAAAACAAGTAAATCCATCCTATGCTGCCCTTGGTACCAATATCTTCTATAGTATCTGAATGAAGGTGTATGTCACTGATTTTTTGGAGATATGGGGTCACAAGATATCCTATTGGTCTGTATTCTTTATTGATAACACCTTCCATATAATCGAAAATCTGCTTTTCCAGACTTGAGGGATCTGCACCTTTAGTTAGCCTTATAAATGTATAACATGTCAGTCCTCCATCCCATCCGACATGCGATCGTTTCTCATCGACAGAAAGAGGTAGCAGGCATTCGAATTTCAAAGCTGTATTTACGGGAGGATCTTTTGCCACGGCAGTTATTATGTATGTATTGCCTGAGATGAGAATACCTTTTCCCATAGGATCTTCTGAGCCAAAGATTTTTCTTACGGCTTTCTGTGTAAGTACAATACTATTAGGCGATTCAAGGCATGTTTGTTTATCACCTTTTATTAAATCGAACGAAAAAAGATCAAAAAATGATTTATCAGTATATAGAACAGAAAGCTGCGTAAATTTATTATTATAACTGGCCGATTCATTTTTAGGATCTAACCTTACCATATCTTCTATTACAGGGAACTCACTTTTATATTCCGGACCTGCAGGATCGTATATTGATCCTAGGTTAAAATCTTTGTTGGGAGTTTTCATAATCATTGCAACTCTAAACAATCTGTCCCGGTCATTATGAAACTTATCATAACTGGTTTCCACAGAAATCCAGATTAATATCAAAAGAACTGAAGCTACACCAATTGTCAGACCCAGAATGTTTACAAATGAATAAGGCATCTGTTTAACTAAAGACCTGAAGCCGTTACGGAATAGTAAATTTATCATAGGGCTAATTTTAGGTATTGATGCTTTAAAAAAATCTCAAAGCACATGCCAATTAGGCTATATTACACATAATCAGTCATATATACTGATATACTCCTTTAGAAAAGGGGTCATTTGTAAATAAATCACACAAATCCGTTCAAATTTTTAGACAGTTGTAGGGACGTTGCATGCAACGTCCCTACAACATGGTTAATATAAAAAAAGGTAGGGACGTTGTGTGCAACGTCCCTACCTTATGTTTTTACAGGATTGTTATAGTTACTATTTTTCAGTTACTATCTGTCCGTCGAATAAGTTAACAACTCTGTGGGCATAGCCGGCGTCTCTGTCGGAGTGGGTTACCATTATGATGGTTGTTCCTTCCTTGTTAAGTTCGGTAAGAAGATTTATAACTTCAATACCATTTTTAGAATCGAGGTTACCTGTAGGTTCATCGGCAAGTATAAGTTTCGGGTTTGCTACCACTGCTCTTGCAATAGCGACTCTTTGTTGTTGTCCACCTGAAAGCTGTTGCGGAAAATGCTTGGCGCGGTGCCCAATTTTCATTCTTTCAAGAACATCCTCAACACTTTTCTTACGGTCACTGGTTTTCATTTTAAGGTATATCAGAGGCAACTCTACGTTTTCATAAACATTAAGTTCATCAATCAGGTTAAAGCTCTGGAAAACAAAACCAATATTCCCTTTTCGGAAAATTGTCCTGTCGCGTTCCTTCAGGTTAGCAACCTCAGTTCCATTAAAAACATAACTTCCTGATGAAGGGTTATCGAGTAACCCAAGGATGTTCAGGAGAGTGGATTTACCACATCCCGAAGGGCCCATCACTGCTACATATTCTCCCTCCTTTACATTGAGAGTAACTTTATTAAGTGCAGTTGTTTCAACTTCTTCAGTTCTGAAGATCTTTGTTAAATCATTAGTTTTAATCATGACTTTATTTATTAATAGTTATTTTGATTTTTTTAGAATGAGTTTTTCGTTTTTCCCGAAGGTTTCATATCCTGATACTATAACCTTCTCACCTGGTTTAAGACCTTCAAGCACTTCGTAATATTTAGGATTTTTTCTTCCAATTGAAATATTGCGTTTTGTAGCGAATGATTCAGTAGGATCGAGAACAAATATCCACTGACCACCGGTTTCCTGGAAGAATCCTCCGATAGGTACAAGAACTGATCTTTTTGGCTGACCAAGCTGCAGACTTATATAATAGGTTTGGCCTGTCCTGATATTATCTGGCATGCTATCACGGAAAATCATTTCAATTTTGAATGTACCATTCCGCACTTCAGGGAAAACTCTTCTTACAGTAAGATCAAATTTACTGCCTTGTCTGTCAAGTGTTGCATTAAGTTGTGTTCTGACCCTGTCGATATAATGTTCGTCAATCTGTGCAGTTACTTTATATGATGTAAGCACATTAATCTGACCCATGTTTTCCCCTCTGTTGATATTTTGCCCGATCTCAGGTGTTAACAGTCCAAGCTGACCGTCTACCGGGGCAGTTACATTGAGGTTTTTTACTCTGTCTTTAACAAGGGCCAGGTTTTTCCTCATATTTATGAGGTCGTTTTTCATTGTCTCAACGTTTACTGAACGGAAAATGGAATCCTGAGTTTCACGTTCGATATAAAGTTTTTTCGACTGGATAGCCATTTCCATATCCTCTTTCGACCTGATATATTCTTCTTTCGATATAAGATTATCTTTGATCAGTATTTCATTCTGGTGAAAATTACGCACCTTTCGTTCAATATCGTAGCCTATTGTCACAAGGTCTCTCTTTATTTGCAGTTTGTCCTGCTCCATGGCTATCTGTGTATTTCTCAATAGATTCTCTTTATAAGCAAGATCACCCTCACTGTTCAGAATGTTCAGATATAAGTCAGGATTGGATAGTCTCAGGATAACTTCTCCTTTTTTGACCATCGATCCTTCTTCGACAATTTTTTCTTCAACACGCCCACCTTCCTGTGCATCAAGAAAAATTGTGCTTATTGGTTCCACTGTTCCGGGTACTGTTATGTAGTCATTAAACTGATCTTCAGTTACAGTCTCAATAATGAGTTTATCTTTTTCAACCTTATATGTTGAGGTACGATCGGCGAAGAAAGCCATATAAATAAGGACGATAATTGCCAGCCCTATAGCAATGTATCCGATATGTTTTTTCTGGAGGCCTTTTTTCTTTGGGATTACTTTATCCATTGTTTCTCGAGGAGTATCCATTTCAAATATTTATTAATAATTAGTAATTTTTTATATAATGTGTTTCTGGATTGCCAGATGTTACTGTAAAGATTTTTAACATAAATTCTTCATTATTACATCTCTTCAACTTTTCATTTTTCAGAATTGTTCCTTAATAAGGTTAGCATATTCACCGGTAGAGTAGAATTGAATTGTGAGCTTCCTTATGAGCAGCTGAAGTTTTGATCTTAATGCATCAGTTTCAGCTTTGAATAATGTTGTCTTCGCTACAGAATAACTTGTTACATCAACAAGTCCCGATTCAAACTTCTTCTGAACACCTTCAAAAGATTTTGTGTTATAATCGAAATTTGAAGTGGCAGCAATAAATTCATCTTTGCCCCTGTTGTAATTGAGGCAGGCGTTTTCTATATCCGTATACAGATTATTTTTCTCAAGCTCCAGTTTCAGTTCATTGTCATTTTTTCTGATTTTGGCCAACTTAATGCTTCTGTAGGTAGACAGATTATTAAAGATAGGCAGGTTCAGTGAAAGTGTTACCTGCTTGGACAGGTTGCCATTGAGCTGCTTTGAATATGAATTTTGAAATATTGTATCACTTACATTTAAAACCTTAAAATAATATGAACCAACAGCACCGCCTAAAGTCAGCTTAGGCGCAAGATTTCCTCTTGCAACGGCAATTTGTTTTTTTGATGCTCTCAGTTCATATTCTATTTCCCTTAGACGTGGCAGGTTTTCCGAGGCGAGTTTGTAAATACTGTCTGTACTATAGGAGGTGTCAGTTATAAGAATGTTATTCAATTCAGGAACAAAGACGTCAAATTCCGTACCAGGTGCAAGCTGAAGTAGTTGCTTCAGAGTTGTAACAGCCTGACTACTTGTATTTTGAGCAATAGTGTATGCAAGTTTGTCGGCCGATACCTGACTCTCAATTTCATACTGTTTAGCCTCTGCTTCCCTTCCCGTTTCGACCATTTTTGTAATTCTGAATAGTTGTTTCTCCGAAAGATCAAGCTGCATTTTTGAGGCATCTTCCAGACCCCTTGCATACAATACCTGGTAATATTGTCCCATTATGTCGACAATCAGAGTATTTCGTGCAATTTTCTCTGATTCCAGACCAGCCTTGTACATGAATTTATTTGCAGCTATTGTATTAATTTCAGTGAATCCATTGAAAAGTACAATATTTGAACTTGCATACATAGTATTCTGCAGGTTCCTGTTGAACGTTATAAGGTTAGCCTGGTCAATAGACCTTCCATCAGCTACCTGCACATTGGAATAGAGATTGAGGTTAGGTAAGAGATTCATTTCGGAAGTCAGCAGTTCAATATCCTTCGATTGTGTAAGAAGCCTCTGACGCTGCAGTCCGATGTTGTTGGTGACTGCATAATTAATGCAATCCTCCAGTGTCCATTTTTTCTCTTGTCCTGTGACAGCCTGGGAAAAGAAAAATAAAAGCAGAGATATTATAAAATAGATCCTTTTCATTTCAATTTTTAATTCGTAATTTTTAATTCGTGTTTTTAATTTCATGTAGAGTATGCCAAAGAATGTGCCAAATTGATATATGCCAGTATATCAGAAACATAGATATTTATAGTTTTTATATAGTGTCAATATATTAGACAGTGTGATGTGTAAAAATATTACAGCTCCTATTGAAAATACTATATTGAAATTTGATTTCTGTGTGTTTTCAGCAAGTCATGTAATGACCAGTGGAAAAAGAATCATATTAGTCATGAACAACAGATCAGTTAACTTGTTATGATTACAAAATGAACAGCTTAATTTATCACTTATGTACCTTAACATACTATTAAACAGGTTATGGGAGGATTATACCACTCAGAATCCTTCAACCGGAGAGATCTATAGTCTTTTCTTAAGAGAAGGTGAAAGTGTTGTGAATGACCACATTGCTTTCAGAACTATCGATTATCCTGAAATCGATATTGATGTCATTGCTCAACCCTTTATTTCAAACGGATACATACCTGAAGGTGAATATGCTTTTAAGGAAAAGCATCTTTTTGCAAAACATTTTGAGCTGCCAGGTGATAAAAATGCACCTCGTATTTTTATTAGTCAGCTTATTCTTTCTGAGTGTTCTACTTTTGTTCAAAATGCTATGAAAGAGGCATTTAAAAAAGTTGATCTTAAAAAAATTAATCCTGATCAGCTGATTTTTTCCGGATCTCTTTTTAGTCCTTTGTCGTATGAGGTATATAGCCGTATTCGCGGGGAATCAGAATACGCTGCCTGGTTTTATGTCTTCGGATTCAGGGCAAATCACTTCACGGTAAGCATCAATTCATTGAAAAAGTACAATAACATTTCAAGTGTAAATGAATTACTAAAAAAGAACGGTTTTAAACTGAATGATTCAGGAGGCGAAATAAAAGGGACTCCGGCGGACCTTCTCCAGCAGTCCAGTACTATCGCAGATACCGTGAGTGTGCAGTTTAAGGAGGGATTGTTTGATATTCCATGTTGTTACTATGAATTTGCACAGAGATTTGCAGATTCTTCAGGGCATTTATATAGTGGTTTTATTGAAAAATCAGCAGATAAAATATTCGAAAGCACAAATTATTACAACAAAAAATAATCCCATTCCCGGGTCAATATTCCTTAAATATATTTGCTGTTCATCTTCAGCTGGAAAAGGCTAATCATGGTCAATAGGTTTTAATTCACTCTGTGAGCGCTTTACATTATGATCTATTTTATGTAAGTTTGTTTATGCTAATATCCTATGATCATGACAACATTTACCAGGCGTAACTTTTTAAGAACAACTATTGCCGGCGGTGTGGCAGCAACCTTCATCAGGCCCTGCAATGCCTATGTTGCTTTTGGGACACAGAGGGAGAATCACTCAGATGTAGCTCTTACAACAGGCGATAACAGAGCTGACATGGCTTACCGTTCACTTCAGCCATTTTCTAAAGAATTAGCTGGGCTGATTGGTACGAGGAGAGTTATTCTGAAACCTAATAATGTTAGTATAGACAAACCTTTGACCTCTACTCATGTTGATACTCTTGAAGGGATCCTCGAATTTCTTAAATCAATCGGAAAAGCTGGTAATGCAATCATTGCAGAATCTGCTGCTAATGGTCCAACTCTCGACGGTTTTAAAAATTATGGCTATTTCAGACTTAATAAAAAATATGGTGTAAAACTGATTGATCTCGATCAGGAACCATTTGATATTGTGTATGTTTTCGACGAAAAGGATTTCAGACCTCATCCTGTTAGGGTGTCTCATATGATGCTTGATCCCGATTCATTCATAGTATCAGTTGCAAGAATGAAAACGCATGATCGTGTTTTGGCTACTTTGTCATTAAAGAACATAGTAGTTGGGTCACCTTTAAAAGATCCTGGTTTTACCTTCGATTCTTCCAGCAGGAAAGGAGCAAAAAGTGATAAATCTCTGATGCATGGCAACGGGTTCAGGGGTATAAATTATAATTTGTATGCGATGGCGCATCAATTACACCCTCATCTGGCTGTGATAGATGGTTTTGAGGGAATGGAAGGGAATGGTCCTAATGACGGGACTCCGGTTGATCACAGGGTTTGCGTTGCCTCACTCGACTGGCTTGCTGCTGACCGTGTTGCAATTGAACTTATGGGTATTGATTTTGGAAATGTCGGCTATCTTAATTTTTGTAGTCAGGCCGGAGCCGGAGTGGCTGATCTGAGCAAAATTCAAATAATTGGTGAGTCAATAAGTGCTCACAAAAAACTATATAAACTCAGTGATAACTTTAAGGATCAGCTTATCTGGATGAATCCTGTCTCACAAATTACTCCAACAACTCATTATCCTGATTTCCGATTATCTTATACCTGATTAAAATGTACAGCTTAAAACACCTGTCAGGTTTGTTTCGACTAACCCTGATGACGATCTTTTCCTGCATTCTTTCCGTGTCACCTATATCAGGACAGAACATGGGCTTAAGCAAACCACAAAATCCTGCTGATCTGCCAAAATCGAGAGTTGCTGTCATTCAGCCTGAAGTGCTGCCAAAGATTGCAGAAGAAACTGAACTGATCAAAACTTCGGATAATGAATGGATTATTTCCAAAGGTTGGTTACTTACCGCAGCTAAAAAGATCAATGCTGATGGTAAGGAGATAACCAGTCCTACTTATAATACAAATAAATGGATAAATGCAACTGTTCCGGGAACCATACTTACAACTTTGGTTAACCGTGGGTATTATCCTGATCCGCTTTATGGATTAAATAATTTGTCAATTCCCGACAGTTTGTGCCGGACCGATTGGTGGTACCGAACCGACTTACATCTGCCCGCAGGGTCTGAAAATAAAAGAGTGCAATTACTTTTGAATGGTATTAATTACAAGGCTGAGGTATGGCTAAACGGCTCCTTCGTCGGTACCCTGACAGGTGCCTTTATACGAGGTCAATTCGATATTACTCCATACCTGAATATAAAAGGAATAAATGTTCTTGCAATTCATATACTGCCACCTCCTCATCCGGGCATTCCTCATGAAGAAAATCTTGCTGAGATTGGGCCAAATGGCGGAGTTCTGTGTTATGATGGTCCGACTTTCGTTTGCACTGAAGGATGGGACTGGATTCCGGGGATACGTGATCGCAATATGGGATTATGGCAGGATGTGAGAATTCGGGTAACTTCCGATTTTCAGATAGCAGATCCTCAGGTAATAACTGATTTACCTTTGCCTGATACAACCAGTGCAAAGATTACTGTCAAAACTACTCTGATAAACAACAGTGAAACATTGAAAAGCGTTTCACTTTCGGGTGAAATTGAATCAATAATGTTTTCAAAACAGATAACATTGAATGCCCGGGAGCATAAAATTGTTGTATTTGATCCTGCTGAATTTCCTCAGTTAAATATTCTGAAACCTCGACTTTGGTGGCCAAATGGATACGGGAAACAGGACCTCTATACCCTTAAACTGACAGTTACCGAAAATGGGAATGTAATGTCGGATACAAAAAATGTCAGGTTTGGTGTTCGTGAGATGAGTTATGATTTTACTGTCGATTATCAGCAAGCCAGGCAGAATGTAAGGGTCAACCTGAATCCTCTGAAAGTATGGAAGAAGACTGACAAGATAATTACTTACCGGATGCGAAGTTATGAGACCCGGCATTTACCGAATGGGGTGCAGATAGGTATCGTACCAAACCTTGGAGACACGGTATTATTTGATAAAGGTATTACTCCGGGATCAGCTCCGTACCTGGTCATCCAGGTAAATGGCCAGCCTATTTACTGTCGCGGTGGAAACTGGGGATTGGACGAAGCAATGAAACGTGTTTCACGCGAGAAGATGGAACCATTCTTCCGGCTACATAAGGATGCAGGCTTTACAATGATAAGGAACTGGGTAGGCCAGAGTACCGAAGAAGTCTTCTATGAACTTGCTGATGAATATGGATTGCTTATTTGGAACGATTTCTGGATGAGCACTGAGAACTATAATGTGGATCCCTGGAATAACCAGTTGTTTATGAATAATGCCCGGGATGTTATCCGCAGATATCGTAACCATCCTTCAATAGCATTATGGTGCGGAAGAAATGAGGGAAATCCACCTTTATCACTCGATGATAGTCTTCAGATTCTCCAGGCAAGAGAAGATGGCACCAGGATTTATCATTCAAGCTCGATAATTAACAACCTTACTAATAGCGGTCCATGGTTTTATAACGATTTTGTAAATAAAGAGTTACATCATAAAGATGGGTTTAATACCGAAACAGGAGCCCCTGCCATTCCTGTTTCCGAAACTATGGAGACAATGATGCCGGCAGCAGATCTTTGGCCCATCGGTGATGACTGGTATTATCACGATCTTCACAAAGGTCAGACAGATTACCTCAAAGCAATTGAAGATCAGTATGGTACGTATAATAATCTCGGCGAGTTATGTCGAAAGGCGCAGATGCTGAACTACGAGATCTATCGGGAAATATTTGAAGTATGGAATTATCGTTTATGGAACACCTGCAGTGGTTTATTATTGTGGATGTCGCATCCGGCCTGGCCTAGCACTGTCTGGCAGACTTATTCCTCAGATTATGAGACAAACGGTGTTTATTACGGGAGCAGGAAAGCATGCGAACGCTTGCATATACAGTTTGAACCTGATACTTATAACGTATATTTCATAAATAATACTCTTGATGATCTTTCAGGGATAAGAACAGAATTGAAAATATATGACCTTAATGCCAGGGAGATCTATAGCGAAACATCTGTTAATAACTCAAAAGCCAATAGCAGTATAAAATGTTTTGTACCAAAGATACCGGAAATAATGCCGGCTGTGTACCTTGTCAGACTAAAGACTTTTTCTTCAAAAGGGGAACTGCTATCTGAAAATTCATATTTTCGGACTAACAATGATAAGAAAGATTTTACGGCTTTATCTAACCTTAAGTCTGTAAAATTAACCGGGAGACTGACTGGCAAAAAAATAACAGATAAACTGAATACTTATACTATATCCGTAAGTAATCCATCCACTACCATGGCAGTATCCATAAAGTTGAATGTCCGCGACAACAATACCGGTAAACGGATATTGCCCGCCTATATTTCCGATGGATATTTTACATTAATGCCGGGCGAAACGAGAATAATTTCTGCTGATTGTCAGAAAGATAAAAGTTATGGCGAGCTGAAGATAACGGCTGAAGGAATAAACACACCACTGCAGGATATAGTAAGAATCAGGTGATAAATAATTTAGCTGATTAGAAAGAAATTTTTTAACTTTGGTTAAGAGATACAATTTTGACATTTATATAGCTTAGTTTTTTATGCCTTTTGCTGGCAATTTCAACATTTTAATTTCAGTCTGAAAATGAAAAAAAACTCTTTTTTTCTGGAACTCATTAAAAGTGGCCCGTTCCTCTTACTGCTTGTTCTGGCTGTTGTAATTTTTTTAGCAGTTATTTTAACCAGCCATCACAGGGAAGCCGTGAAAATGAGAGAAAATGTTTTATACGTTACTCCAAAACCACAAAAGAAGTAAGCAGGTATCAAATTTTAATCGTAAATGTCTTTTTCCCATTCAAGGTTATCGATTTTTATTCTGTTGAAATATTCCTGTCAATCCATCCGAAAGAATAATTTTTTCCGACCTATATTTTCGATTCTGGATATTTTCAAATCAATACTGATAATTACTTTATAATTAGGTAATTGTCTGTTCAGGAAAGTAATTTTCTAAATTACATTAAAAATTTTCACTTACTTAAGCCTTTACGTTATCACAAGTTGAAAATTTATTATATATGTTTGTCAGTATTTAAAATTCTTATAATTATGAAAATTGTAGTGCTTGATGGATATACATTAAATTCAGGAGACCTGAGTTGGGACAAGCTTTCTTGTCTGGGTGAGGTAGTATTGCATGACAGAACTCCTGAAGATAAAATAATGGAACGGTCTATGCAAGCGGAAATATTAATTACAAACAAGACTCCGCTAAACGAGGAGATATTAAATAGATTACCGGATTTAAAATATATCGGAGTTCTTGCAACCGGATATAATATTGTCGATACTGCCGCTGCAAAAAGAAGAAATATTATAGTCACAAATGTTCCCTCTTACAGCACCCTGTCAGTTGCCCAGCTTACATTTGCTTTATTGCTGGAACTTTGTCATCATGTTCAGAGGCACAGTGATTCTGTTATGGAAGGGAAATGGGCTGGATCGACCGATTTTAGCTTCCGTGATTTTCCATTGATCGAATTATCGGGAAAAACACTCGGTACTATAGGTTTTGGTAATATTGGCAAAAAAGTGGCAGATATTGCCACTGTTTTTGGCATGAATATTATTGCTGCAAGCAAACATCAGACAGATCAGTCAATAAGGAAAAACTTCAGATGGGCAGAAATAAATGAAGTTCTGGAACAATCTGATGTAGTCAGCATACATTGTCCGTTACTTCCCGAGACGAAAGGACTCATAAATGCTGACAGTCTGAAAAGAATGAAAAGGTCTGCATTTCTTTTAAATACCTCAAGAGGTCCGGTAGTAGTGGAACATGATCTTGCTGATGCATTGAACAATGGAATTATTGCGGGTGCCGGTATCGATGTGCTCTCAACGGAGCCTCCTGCAAGAGACAATCCTCTCTTCAAAGCAAAAAACTGTATTATTACGCCACACATTGCCTGGGCAACAAAAGAAGCAAGAATAAGACTTATGGATATTGCAGTAAACAATGTGGCTGCTTATATTGAAGGGAAACCAATAAATGTAGTAAGCTAATATTTACCTAAAGCTGAAATCCAATAAACACATATCGAAGCGAAGCGAAGATCCCAACCTAGGCGTTGGGAGGGCACGAAGTAGAAAATTAACAAATTAGCTTTGTGTACTTTGTGCCTATTTCAACCACCAAAGCTTTCTTTGACCAACGAAGTTTTAGCGAAGTTGGTAGCGAAGTTG
>DCFT01000085.1:0-26697 GCA_002319885.1 Bacteroidales bacterium UBA1797 | reverse complement strand
TAGCGAAGTTGGTAGCGAAGGTGGTCTTTGTGTTCTTAGTGGTTAAAAAAAACATTTTCAACTGTCTTAAATCCTGGTGTGCCGGGACGAATACCTGCTACGGTTGCCAGGAAATCATAATCGGGACTTGCGCACCATGCATGGCAATCGGAGCGGGCTGGGCCAAAACAAACCGCTTTCCCATTAACAAACAGACGGTACCTGTTATCGGCTGAGATATTGATAATGAATTCCTTCGGCTGTTCTTTCAAATCAAAATTTTTTCTGAAATGAAATACCCCGTAATCGAGAAGAGACTCTGTGGGATGAGAGATCCATTGAGCAGTCCAGCGATTATTTAACAGGAAAGGGTTAATTTTTTTAACAGGAATCTGTTCCAATGTCTGACCAGAAACAGTTGAAAATGCCGTAAGAGCTGTGAATATAAAAAATAATAAGCGTGTGGAGATTAAAGTTTAATAGTATCAAATATAACTTTTTAATTTCTTAAATCGTGGTATCTTAGATAAGCCAAAAAAAACATATTTAATCTTTATGAACTTATGATAAAATTATCCGGAATTATTCTGGCAGCCTCTTTAACGTTTTTAATTTCCGGTTGTCAATCGTACAATCCTGTTAAAGCGAAGACATTGGACACTGTACTGATAAGCGACACTATTCAGTACCATCCTGTTCGTATCAATAAAACTGATGGTTCCATCCTTCCATGGTATTCCTCAGATGAGGGAATTTCCTACGATACGACTTTGATGCTTGTCTGGAACTTCTGGAACAAAATGGAAATAGATTCAAACGGATTAAAATATTATATGAATCACCAGGTTTGGAAACCTGAACACGACGTCAGAGGTCTGGGTGGTGATCAGATTAACATGGCATTATCATCGTGGACTCTGCTATATGCCTATACAGGCAATCGTTCGGTACTTGAAAACATGGAATACATGGCAGATAACTGGCTCAGGCGTGGATTATCTGATTCGTCAGCTGCGTGGCCATACCTACCATATCCATATAATACGGATGTGCGTTCCGGGAAATATGATGGAGATATGCGAAACGGCAAAGACATTTTACAGCCTGATAAAGCTGGTAATTTCGGTTATGAACTTATAAATCTTTACAAAATCACAGGAAATAAAAATTACCTTGAATCTGCAATCAGGATTGGGAAAACCCTGTCAGGGAAAGTAATTACTGGGGATAGCCTTAATTCACCATTGCCTTTCAGGGTAAATGCCAGAACAGGGGAAAAGGGATCATTTTTTGACAACAACGGGTCAGGAAAGAAAGTATCACCGGCACTCTATACTTCAAACTGGTCAGGAACGATGATGCTTTTTAAAGAGTTGATGAAGATCGATACTGCAAATGCACGTAGATACAGCAAATCATTCTACTCAATACTTGACTGGATGAAAGCTTATCCTCTGAAGACAAATAAATGGGGTCCCTTCTTTGAGGATGTTCCGGGCTGGAGCGATACACAGATAAATGCAATTACATTTGCGATGTTCATTCTACAGAATCCGGATCTTTTTCCGGAATGGCAAAAAGATGTAAAGGGAATTATTGCCTGGACATACAAAGAGCTTGGGAATAATGATTACAGGAAATATAAGGTAGAGGTAATGAATGAGCAAACTGCTTATCGCGTTCCCGGGAACAGCCATTCCTCACGTCAGGCTTCAGTTGAGCTTATGTATACAAAACTTTCTGGTGATACTACATACAAAGCAAATGCAATCCGAACTCTGAACTGGGCAACTTATACGGTAGCAAATGATGGCCGCAACCGATACATCCATGATGATATCTGGCTTACAGATGGCTATGGGGATTATGTCCGTCATTTCCTCAGGGCTATGGCAGCTTTTCCTGAACTTGCTCCTTCTGATAAAAACAGGTTTCTGAGTTCTACATCAGTTGTAACTAAGATAAAATATGGACCTGAAGCGATCGTGTATTCTACTTATGATCAGGCAACTGATATTTTAAGATTAAAACAAAAACCGGTTAAAATAACTTGTGACGGAAATGAACTAAAAGAATCAACTGATGAAAAATCAGAGGGATATAGCTGGAAGCCTTTGGCAACAGGGGGAGTTTTGAAAATAAAACATGAAGGGGAAAAGATAAGCATATTTCTAAAATAGGTTCTTTTATCATCCCAGGTTTGTTGAAGATCCCTCGCATGCGCTCGAATGTCATGAAAGAGAGTTACAGAAATGCATTTGAAGATCCCTCGTCCGCCAGCCGGCGGACTCGGGATGACAGAGCTATTGAGGAGGTCAAAGGGGTAAGAAGTGGCGATTCGCACCATTGATCATCTTTTTTGAAGTATGAATCTGCGAATCGCCACTTCTTACCTTTTACCAACCACCAATCCTGTCATTCCGAGCGAAGCGAGGAATCTCATATTCAGATAGATATTATTATAAAAAGGGATTTATTCAAATATCATTCTGAGACTTTGATCTGGATTTTTGCTTATAAAATACAATCAGGAGTTAAACGAAGCGAGAAATCTTCTTCTTAGAAACTGAAGATTTGCTAATATTAATTAATTTAGAAATACAAATAGATAAATCGGATAAATGCCAGGTCATGAGAACAAAAATGTACTATGTCTATATTATTACGAATGCTTACAATAAAGTTCTTTACACAGGAGTAACAAATGATTTGGAGAGAAGGAGTTTTGAGCATAAACAAAAACTAGTTAAAGGATTTTCCAAAAAATACAACATAGATAAACTGGTTTATTTTGAGTCCTTTGATTTCATTGATTTAGCCATATTGCGGAAAAAACAAAATTAAGGGATATTCACGCTCAAAAAAAATTGAACTTATAAATAATCTTAATAAGGAATGGAAGGAATTGAATATCAATGAAAGAGCGAAAGGAATAGGTTGATTAAAATTCAGAAGGATTTAGCTGGAAGCCTTTGGCAACAGGGGGAGTTTTGAAAATAAAACATGAAGGGGAAAAAGTAAGCGTGGTTTTAAAGTAGATTCTATAATTTATGTGAGCCATTGTTCAGCTGGAACTATCACCAGGTACAACCACTAAGATAATGTAGTTCTTTTGAAAAACTCCTTTGTGAAACTTAGTATTAACCTTTGTGTTCTTTGTGGTTAAATCAAAAAGCAACAGAAAGATGAATACCGGGAAAAATTACTTATTGCTAATTGAGATAACAAAAATGACTTTTCATCAGAATGAAGCGAATCACAACCTCAATAAAATAAAAAAATCTTATGAAGGAATTTAAAAATTGCATTATTTTTTCAGCCCTGTTAATGCTTGTTTTAACGAGCATTGATGCGCAGCCTCAAAAATTCAACACTGTTTTATATGGTGTTGCATACTATCAGGAGTATATGCCATATGAACGGCTTGAAAAGGATGTTCAGATGATGCAGGATGCCGGGATTTCAGTTGTTCGTCTGGGAGAATCTACATGGAGTCTTTTTGAACCTGAAGAAGGTCGTTTCGAATTTGCCTGGATGGATCGTATTATCGATCGTTTCCAAAAAGCGGGAATCAAAGTCATTCTTGGAACTCCAACATATTCCATTCCCGCTTGGATGGCAAAGAAGCATCCTGAAGTATTTGTTGAAAGGCTCGATGGCTCAAAAGCAAGTTATGGAATACGTCAGAATTTTGATATCACAAATCCGACCTACCTGTTTTATTCCGAACGTATCATCAGGAAAATGATGGAGCATTATGCAAAAAATCCTGCTATTATAGGTTACCAGGTTGATAATGAAACTCATGATTATGGTACTGCTAATTACGACTATTTCAGAGGCTTCGTTGATTATATGAAAAAGAAATACAAAACCACCGATACGCTTAACACATTGTGGGGACTGAATTACTGGGGAATGACCCTTAATGGCTGGGATGAATTTCCGACAAGAGCAAGCGCTACCAATCCATCGTATAAACTTGAATGGGACAGGTACACTGTCAAAGAAGTTGCCGGTTTCATAACCTGGCAGGCGGGGATTGTAGCTGAATACAAACGTCCTGACCAGTTTATTACACACGATTTTATGCCATGGATCAGCAGTGTCGATCAATTAGCAGCCGACCAGAAGCTTGATATGCCTTCTTTAAACATTTATCATGGAAGTCAGAATGATGTAACTGGTGAGGACGTGATGTGGGCCGACGATTTTTTCAGAAGCCTGAAGAAAACCAATCATCTGATCACAGAAACCAACGCTCAGACAATCGGCTGGGATTCGAAAGGGCAGTATCCTCCTTTTGACGGACAGGCGAGACTGTTCGTTTATTCTCATATTGCCGGCGGTGCAAATATGGTTGAATACTGGCACTGGCATTCCATTCACTATGGTCAGGAGACTTATTGGAAAGGAGTGCTGTCACATGATCTTGAACCAAACAGGTTTTATAATGAGGTTAGCCTGACAGCCCATGAACTTAAGAAAATAGGTTCAAAACTTGTAAATCTGAAGATTAAAAATAAAACTGCTATTTTATATAGTCGTGATTCGGAATTTGGCTTAGGCTATATGCCTTTTAAAGATGGCGATGCTTACATGGAAGTGTTACGGCAAATGCACCGTGCTGCTTTCAGGCAGAACATAGGAGTTGATTTTGTGATGGCAGAAAATGCTGACTTTACCGGTTACACGCTTTTACTTGTTCCTCCTTTATATATTGCAAGCGATTCTCTGCTTAAAAAGATATCAGATTTTGTGAAAAATGGTGGTCATGTGATTATGTCAGTAAAAAGCGGATTTTGTGATGAAAACTCAGTGGTCAGGCATATAAAAGCTCCGGGACCGCTACGCGAAGCTGCAGGATTTTATTATCAGGAGTTTTCAAATATTAAACCAATTCCGCTTCGTGATGATCCCTTTAAAGTTAGTGATGAACAGAACCATGCAAAAGACTGGGCCGAATATATTATACCTGAAACAGCAAAACCGATCGCCTTGTATGATGATCCTTTTTTTGGAAAGTATCCTGCCGTAGTTGAAAATAAATATGGTAAAGGGAGCTTTATTTACGAAGGGTGCCTGCTGACAGATGAAATTCAATCAAAAATAGTGTCGGAAAAAGCTTTAGAAACAGGGTTGCTTGATAAAAACAATGAATTATCCTATCCACTGGTTATGAAATACGGAACTAATGATATGGGAAAAACTATCCGATATTATCTGAACTATTCAAATACGGAACAGTCATTCGTTTTAGCTTATGCAAATGGGACAGATCTGTTGACAAATAAACCAATAAAAAAAGGTGATAGAATAACCCTGAAACCATGGGATCTTTTAATTATGGAAGAATAGCTTTTCTACAAGATAATATTAAGATCAAATGAATAAGATACTTTTATCCTTCTCAATATGTCTGGTGGCATTTTCATTAACTGCTCAAAAGCCGGTTGAATGGATCTCTTCTACTGAGTCTTCACAATGGGTCACCCAAAATGGATTATTTACTACATCATCTTCCCAGATTTCTGACATAATAATTCTTACGGATAAACCAAAACAGAGGATTGACGGTTTTGGCGCTTGTTTTAACGAGTTGGGCTGGACTTCATTAAACTCACTCAGTGTTGCTGATCGAGAATCTGTGATGAAGGAATTGTTTGCTCCGGGAGTGGGCGCTAATTTCAGAATATGCCGTATGCCTGTTGGTGCGAACGATTTTGCACGTGACTGGTATTCATATGACGAAACTGAAGGTGATTTTGAGATGAAGAACTTCAGTATAGCCAATGATTTGCAAACTCTTGTCCCGTTTATTAGAAACGCTGAAAAATACAATCCTGATCTTATCATCTGGGCATCTCCATGGAGTCCTCCATCGTGGTTGAAATGGAATAAACACTATGGTTGTGCCAGTACTGGACCGGATATAGATAAAAGATTTCAAAACGGACTTACTAAAAATAACCAGGGTTATGAGGGAGCTGACTTATTTATCCAGAAGGATAAGTATTTCAAAGCCTACGCGCTTTACTTCTCGAAATTTATTGAAGCTTATAATGGACAGGGAATACAAATCTCTGCAATAATGCCTCAGAATGAGTTCAATTCATGCCAGATTTTTCCTTCATGTACCTGGACTGCAGGCGGTCTGGCAAAGTTTATTGGCTCCTACCTGGGACCTGCTATGGAGAAGCTTAAGGTTCAGATTATGTTTGGCACCATGGAGCGCCCGGATATTTCACTGATTGATACTATAATGAATGACCCTCTGGCGGGTCAATACATTAAAGGCATTGGATTTCAATGGGCGGGTAAAGGTGCCATAGCAGCAGCCCATAAAAAATATCCTGAGATGGAACTCTATCAATCTGAGCAGGAATGCGGTGATGGCAAAAACGACTGGACATATTGCTCCTATGCCTGGTCACTTATGAAACACTATCTTCTGAATGGCGCAAACGGTTATATGTACTGGAATCTTGCTCTTGACAAGGATGGGATCAGCCGTTGGGGATGGCGCCAGAATTCGCTCATTAGCGTGGATAAACAACGGAAATCATACATGTACAATTTTGAATATTATCTGCTCAAACATGTGAGCCATTTTGTTATGGCCGGTGCCAGACTTCTTGAAACCAGTGGTATGAATGATAATTTGCTTGCATTTGTTAACCCTGACGCGAGCATTGTTCTTGTTGTAAGAAATGAAGATAAATCTGATAAAAAAATCAATATTAAAATTGGCAATAAAGAGATTGATCCGTTATTAAAAGCTGATTCAATCAATACTTTTATTATTAATTAAACGGAGAAAAGAATTTCATTTGTCCTTACCTTAGTTGCATATCTGTACAGTAATTAAATTGTTAAAAAGCTCAATGTTATGAGAAACTTTAAATATTACATCCTTTTCCTCCTTCTCTCATTGGTTTCCTTGTTAAATATACGGGCGCAGGAACCTTCTAAAGCACCCATCCGTTTAGCCATTGCCGGAGTGACACATGGGCATGCTTCATTTATACTTGGAAGAAAAAACAAGTCTGATTTTAAACTTGTGGGAATTTATGAACCCAATCTGGAATTAGCCCTGCGATATGCTAAAACCTATAACTTCTGTCCAAAGATAATTTTTAATGATTTGAGCAAAATGCTCGATTCAGTTAAACCTGAAGCTGTCTGTGCATTCGGATCTATTTACGATCACATGTCGGTAGTTGAAGCCTGTGCTCCGAGAGGTATTCATGTTATGGTCGAAAAGCCGCTTGCCACTAATGTCGAACATGCCGAAAAGATGGAAGAACTTGCCGGTAAATACCATATTTACCTTCTTACTGATTACGAAACATCATGGTATCCGACAACTGCAAAGTCGTTTCAATTGGTTAATGATAGTAATTTAATAGGCAGTATAAAAAAAGTGGTTGTTCATGACGGTCACCAGGGACCAAAAGAAATCGGGGTCAATAAAGAATTTCTCGATTGGCTTACCGACCCGGTTCAGAATGGTGGTGGCGCATTGATAGATTTTGGTTGTTACGGTGCAAATCTGATGACTTATTTAATGAAAGGCAAGGAACCTGTTTCAGTTACGGCTGTAACCCGGCAGTTTAAACCGGAAATTTACCCCAAGGTGGATGATGATGCAACCATTATTATCAATTATCCCGATGCCCAATGCATTATAATGGCTTCATGGAACTGGCCATTCAGCAGGAAGGACATGGAAATTTATGGTAATTCGGGCTATATTATTGCTGTAAATAATAATACTCTTCGTTTAAGGAGCGGGAAAATGGATACTGAGATTACCAGACAGGTCACTTCAAAAGATATTCCTGTTTATGTAGATCCATTTTCCTATTTTGCGGATGTGATAAACGGGGAAATTAAAATGACTGATTATGATCCGTACTCCCTCAGAAACAACCTCATCGTTGTTAAAATTTTAAATGCTGCCAGAGAATCGGCTAAAACTGGTAAAACAGTACAATTTGAAAATTAGCAGGGATAATTACTAGAAAAAAGTAATTTGCAATTATTTTACTGTTGCATAGTATGTTCAGGACGCTTCAGGAGGTGCGATAGGGAGATAACTGAAATGCATGTATAGGAAGTAATTCTTAGCTTAATCGTAGAATTGTTGATTAATTTATATACTTTTATAAAAAATTTCTTGTATGAGAAATATGGTGCTGGAATATAAAATAAAAGTTAACCGCGCCGGTCTGTTTTAGGTCGTTCTGAGACCCTATTTACCCAACACTTTAATAAAAGCAGGAATAACATCAGGTATTAATATATCCGGATGGCTGCTATCTGATAAAAATTTCACTAAAAAATATTGATATGGACAAGTTAATTATTACAGGATCGAACCTGACAATTGAAGATATAGTAAATGTTGCACGTCATGGACAAAAAGTAGAGCTTCATCCCGAAGCAAGGGAGAGGATTAACCTATGCAGAGCAATGCTTGAAAGAAAGATTGATGCACATGAGATCATGTATGGCGTGAATACAGGTATTGGAGAATTTTCGGAAGTTGTCTTAAACGATGACCAGATAAAAGATTTTCAGAAATATCTTGTATATAACCATGCCGCCGGGATTGGTGATCCTGCCCCGCTTGAATATGTAAGGGGTGCAATGCTTGGAAGGATAAATGTACATGCTCATGGTAACTCAGGAAACCGGCTTATAATTACTGAGACCCTGGTGGCGATGCTGAACAAGTGCGTTACACCTTATGTATGCCAGAAGGGATCGGTGGGAGCAAGCGGTGATCTGGCCCCGATGTCCCAGATTGCACTCCTTCTGATGGGTGAAGGAGAGGCTTATTATCAGGGGGAGCTAATGAGCGGTAAAGAGGCTATGGAGATGGCAGGGATACCCATCCCTGGACTCATGGCACGCGACGGGCTTGCCACTATAAACGGCTCAAATGTTCTTACTGCAATGAGCGCTATTTTTCTTTATGATGCCAATAACTGGCTCAAACAAGCTGAAATAGCCACATCAATGTCGCTCGAAGCTCTCAAAGCAAACATGAAACCTTATACCCCATTGCTTCACGAGGTTAGAGGATTCAAAGGGGCTGTCAGGAGTGCAAATGCAATTAATCTTTGCGTTAGCGGTGGTGACCTGAAAGAAGGAAAAGTAAAGAGCAAGGTTCAGGATGCGTACTCTATGCGTTCAACACCACAGGTAATTGGTGCGGCACATGATGCACTCGCCTACGCGCGTTCACAGGTAGAGATAGAACTTAATGGAGTAGGTGATAACCCTATCTTTTTCCCCGATCGGAACATTCAGCTTTCCGGAGCTAATTTCCAGGGATCACCTGTATCGGTTCCGATGGATATGGCAGGAGCATGCATCACAATGGTAAGTGTATTGTCTGAAAGGAGGATGAACAGGTTAAATAACCCGGCATTGAGTGTTGGACTCCCAGCTTTCCTTACTAAAGGAGCAGGAATGTTTTCAGGACTTATGCTCAGTCAGTATACAGCCGATATGATGATCGTTGAACAGAGGATTCTGTCTGCTCCCGCATCAATACAGTCAATTCCTGCTGCGGCTGACCAGGAGGACTTTGTATCAATGGGAATGAATACAGCTATTAAGAATTTCCAGATACTCGATAACGCTTATGGTATTCTGGGCATTGAATTTATGGCTGCTGCTCAGGCTCTTGACTTCAGAAAGGAAGAGTACAGATTCGGGAATGGTGTGCAGAAGGCATGGGAAGTTATCAGGGAGCACATAGACTTTCTCGATATAGACCGGCCTCTTTATCACGACCATACAACAATGAAGAAGCTTGTTAAGTCGTGTGAAATACTTGTCGAAGTCGAGAAGGAGGTAGGTAAACTTGGCTGAAATAGAATAATGTATTAATATCTCTGTAAATACGCTATTTGGAATTGCGATAAGAAAAACAACATATACCCAGGCATATGAAATGATGGCTATTCTCATTGGCATTGTAAAATCATTTCAGCTAACAGAAGAAATACGGGTGTGGGTAAAAAAAATGAAACTTTATATCTCATTTTCCTTCATTGACCTTTGACATTACAATAGTTGCTATAGTTCATTAAAAGAGTGCATTTTCCATATATTAATAGCGATCGAGCCACCTGTATTTTCTTGTACTATCGCCAAATTTTATTGATACAGTCAATTCATGAGTACCGTATGTCACACTCTGGATCTCATTAAGAGTAAAATCGACTGCATATCCAAAATAAGCTGCAATCCATTTTGAATGGTCAGGGATATATTTAAACCTTATGTTAGCAATCAACCCGCCATCGGTTCGGTATGTTAGTCCTGTCCAAATGCTTTGATCGTAGACATAGGTAAGTCCAATATCAGCTTGTGGTTTTAGTTGTTCTGAAATTTTAAAGAGAACTGAAGGTTCAAACTCAGTTTTGCTTCCTGCTGAAAAACTATATGTTCCAAAGGTATAAAAGTGTCTGTCCATCCTGAATTTTCTATATGCATAATCGCCTATTTTGACAGCGGCGCCAAATAACTGAAGTGCAGAAAAACCAATATCGAATTTAGGATTTAGGATATAAATTCCAAATTCAGAATCAGGAATAAACACACCTCTGCGCAAATTATTATTTAGCCAGGGTTCATTCTTGTCTTTAAAACTTAGTTCATTTGCGTTAATAATAAAATGATATCCCGTGAATGCCAAACCCATTGATAATTGGGTGAATTTATGAAGCCATAAGTGATATGAGAATGTTGTCTGGAAACCTGTCCTCCTTATAAGGCCGTTTCTATCGTTGAATACATAGGCACCTAAACCTATCTTACCATCATTTTTGGGGACAAAAGATGGTTGGTTAAAAACAGACTTTTTGATTTTATAACCTCTTTTAAGAATTCTGGTTTCCCAGCTTATGGAATATGTTCTGGGTGCACCTGAATATCCCACCCATTGTTCCCTTGTGGTTAGGTTAAAGCTTGTATTTCCTTCACTGCCGGCATGTGCGGGGTTAATCAGGAATATATTATAATGATACTGATTGAACAAAGGTAACTGCTGGGCATAAGATCTCTGCACAATAACAACGAACAGAAATAAGTAGGCCAGCTTTTTCATAAATTCAAGAATGTTTTTTTCATTTTACAATTGTTATTACGCCAATAAGCGGCTTAGTATCGTTATGTAAATCAATAACATAGTGATATGAGTCAACTGGTAAATCAGCCCCATTGCTTTTCCCGTTCCACGGCTGGGGATAGCCTCGTTCTGACTTCCATACCAGCTGCCCCCATCTGTTATATATTGTGATTTCAGCCTGGGGGTAAAAATCAATGTTGCCAATTTTCCAGAGGTCATTAATAAGATCTCCGTTTGGAGAGAAGGCTTCAGGAATTATCAGTTCATTTTGAATTGGTCCGGCCACAATAATATTTTCTGATCTCACCTCTCCCTCACAGCCGTCTGCTGATTGTTCCTGCACTTCCAACAGATAGGTTTTTGAAGTGTTCCACGTAAAAAAGAATTCATTTGTAGAATAGCCCTCCTGAAGAATCCCATCAATCCACCATTTATAAGTTGAACCCGGATTATAATCAACATAATAATGTCTGAACTGTCCAATACATACATTATCCGGCATAGATGCCTGCCCTTCTGCCTTCAGGGTGCTGAGCATTACTATGCCGAATAATAGTATATATAAGTGCCTGTTAAGCATCAGTATTCAATCTGATCACTTAGTTGTGATAGATGGGTGAGGTGGAAGGTAATGGATAGACTGTTACTACAACAGTTATGGGAGTTCCCGTAACTCCATTTACAGAAGGCGTAACAGTGTAGGTAACAGTTGCCGCAGCTGCTGTAGTATTTGTAAGTGTCTGAGCAATAATTACACCACCTCCGTCAGTGAATCCTGATGCTGTACCGCTTGTCAGAGCAGCTGTCCAGGTGAAAGTAGCATTTCCGTTATTGCTGGACAAAGAAATATTTGTTGCCTTACCACTACAGATGGCTTCAGATGAAGGAGTTGCTATTACATTAGGTCTATCATTCACAGTAACGACAACCTGACGGGGCTGTCCATCGCATCCTCCCGCATTTTTCTCCACTACTGATAAAGTATAAATACCAGCACTGTTCCAATCTACTGTAATATTATTTCCTGTTCCATTTATTTTCCATTCTGTACCGGAGGTACCTGGTGTTATAGTCCAGGTATATGTGGACCCGGTTGTAGCTGTAACTAAGTAAGGTTCATTCCCAACAGATACTGTTTGTGTCGGATTTGGATCACTCTGAGCCAATGCTCCAGTCGAGTACACTGAAAGCAAAAGAATGATTGAAAATTTAAGTATCAGAAGTCCTGAAACAGGAGAAAATAGATTCTTTGATGTTCTGATTACTTCTTTTTGGGCTTCTTTCCCGTGTTTTCCATTTTGTTGTTTAAGTGTTTTCATAGTTTTAATTTTTATCTGGTAATATTTAATGTGGATTTATCTATGGTAAATTGAAGATGTAGCTGGCAGGGATAAAACTGTAATCAAAACAGGTTCGCTGTAAACAGTTCCGCAATGAAGTGTTCCTGTGTCCGTGGCACTGATCCTGTAATAGGTTGTTGATAATAGAGGGGAAGGTGTATACGACAGGCCGTTTGCCCCTGTGAGATCATTCCATACAGCCCCGTAGTGGCTGCTCTGCCATTGATAAATATAGCCGGAACCTGATCCCCCTGATGCCGGAGTTGCTGTGAGTATGAAAGGAACAGCTCCAGGACAAATCTGCTGGTTTCCGGAAGCGACAGGAGGTAATAGTGGTTCTCTGACTACAAGATTCCTTTCCCTGGTGAAACTTGTTTCAACACAGGTAGGATCGCCTGAAGGCTGGTTGAGTGTGTTAAAAATTACAGATACGCGGTAAGAACCGCTTTGACCGGTAGTTGCGTTCGAAATAGTCAATTGTGCGGTCGTCGTTCCTGAATATGCTCCGCCGTCTGATAAAAAAGTCCAGCCTGAACCATTGTTCCACGCCCACTGATAACCATTATTGCTTACTTCTCCTTCAGTAAAGACACTATACACTATACTTCCTCCGCTGCATATAGTTGAATTTACTACCACAGGGGTAAGTGAAGTAATAGAGTTTATGCTTAATAAGGCAGGATCAGATATTAATGTACATGTTTCATCAGTGATCAATACACGGTATTCCGTGCCATTTACATTTTGTCCGTTAACTCCGATATTATCAATGGAAAGTAAAGAGCTGTTTTCACCGATAATATCAGAAAAGTTACCACCTGGCGATTTTTGTTGCCACTGGTAAAATACTGTTCCTGTGGTTCCGTCTACAGTTACCGAAAACTCCACATGGTTCCCATAGCAGTCTGTCTGGGGCTGGGGCTGACTTATTATAGTCATTGTTTCATCGGGTGGGGGTGAAATTTCCGGGAAAGTGATTGTTGTATGCAGCCACACAGAGGTCCCTATAACCCAGACTCCGGCTTTGGTCAGAAACCTGTTTATATTAATTCTCCTTCCCGCGTGCCGGATGGCAGGTAAAGCGCTTTCTACGATATTTCCTGTAAATTCAGTCAAATGGAAAATTTGATTTCAGTATAATATCATATAACCGAATCCTGCTTTGACTATTTAAGTTAAAGCAAGACAGCTTGTTAACAAAAAAATCCGTCAGGTTTTCTCCGCAAAAAGAATACTAATTTTCCCGATTTAAAAATTTCCTACAATCTAGCCTGATGCATTAAATACTTATTCCGGAATCTAAGATAATTAATTTTTAACTAATCAGGGTATATTTGTAAAGGAAAAAACCACTCTGTATCTATTGTGATCTAGGTCTGCCTGACTATGGTGTAGTAGGATTAGAATCGAACTTTTGAGTAGGATCTTTTAAATCTGACTAATATGAAATGTATCTATGCGTTTATATATGGTTTTGTAAGCACTCTCTTGTTTTTATTATGATATGAATCGAGTAGCACTCTATAATCTGAGAGTAACAAAAACTTTGAAAATCAGCTTGGTGGATTAAGGATCTTTCTTTATCTTCATTCTTAAATTATTATCTTGAAAGTATACAAAATGAATAAGCAACTAATTTTCCGGAATTTTTTAAAATGCATGTTGTCATTGATAATTGTCATACTCCTGTGGTCGGATTTGGCTATTGCTCAATCGCGGATTGTTATTCCTGTTTCTCCGGCAAGTTTTGCACCCTCTTCAGAATTCAGAGTAACTGTTGACAGCAAGAATGTACTCGTTTATTCTTCACCAATTCCTGTTGCTTTTTGCAGTTTTGATATGAATAAACCGGTTGATATAGTTATCAAGTGCCTGACCCGCGATGTCAAGTGGGCTGATTTAAGGCCTCTCTCTTCAGGAATTAAACCGATAATTAAAAGTGATAGTACAATTTCATTCCGGATCACCAGGCCGGGTCAGTTTAGTATTGAAATTAATGGGACAATTAAAATTCCCATTTTCCTTTTTGCCAACTCTCCCGAAACTGACAAACCCTTAAGGAGCGATAAAAATGTACTTTATTTTGAGAGAGGTAAGATCCATTATCCGGGCACCATTATTTTAAAGGATAACCAACAAGTCTATATTGAAGAAGGAGCAATTGTTGTTGGGAATATTACAGGTAAAAATGTACATAATATCAAAGTCTTTGGGCATGGAATACTTGATGGCTCTTATAGCAAACAATTCATGGACTCCTGTGCAAGTGTAAATAAGACTAATGGATACGGGAAATTTGAGGCAAGGGGAGGAGACATTAATGGATTGATTTTGTTATCTGAATGCAGAGATGTAACAATTGATGGTATTACGCTATACAATAGCAAAACCTGGGATGTTGTACCTGCCCTCTGTAATAATGTGAATATAAACAATATTAAAATCGTGAGTGATAATAACTCAGATGACGGCATTGACATTGTAAGTACAAAAAACATAAGAATAACGAACAGTTTTATTCGCACCAAAGATGATTGTATCGCACTTAAGAGCCATGCAAAACCATCTTCTTCAACTGAGCAGAAATTATCCGGGCGACATCCTACAGGACAGCTGGCTTATGATCAGGGAGATAACCAACTTCTATCCGGCCCCTTCTTTCCTGTCGACAGTGTTACTGTAAAAAACTGTGTTTTCTGGAATGCTGCCTGGGGAAATGCACTGGAAATAGGTTTTGAACTTTCAGGTAATGTCAGTAATATATTTTTCATTGATAATGATATTATTCATGTGGAAAGTGGAGCGGTATTCAGTATACATAATGCACGAAGAGGTATCGTTAGTAATATTCTGATAGACAATCTAAGAGTTGAAAATGCTGATCAGAAATTATTTGATCTGGCAATATTCAGGTCAGTTTATTCTGAAGATGGTACCCGCGATAATGTTGAGGCAAAAAGATTGTATCTCAATGGAATATGGGATAATGTCCTAAAGGTTACAGACGCTGAGAAAGAAAGCCACGGGAAGTTCCGCGGCTATATTAAAGATATTACTCTGAAAAATATTAGTGTTGTCGATGGGCCTTTCCCTTTTTCTGTATTTTCAGGATCAGATAAGGCTCATATGGTTGAGGATGTCACAATAGAAAATCTGAATGTTTGCGGTAAAGAAATAAAGGATATTGCCGGTGCCAAGCTTTATCTTGAAAATACCAGGAATATCATAATTAAGTAATATATGCCGGCAGGCAGATTTCATATTTGCAGCTGCCAACTTATGATGGCACTTTCAACATGAGATTTACTCTTTGATTATTTATAAGTAATTTTTAAAAGATGAACCTTTGGCAAAGCAATATCGAAATCTGCATATGAAGAGTTTTCAATCTTAGATAAAGTAAAATTAACCGGTTTCCCATCAACAGATACTGATTTCACTCCTATGCAATTCAGTGGCAACAGAATATGATTATTAATCTCATTTCCACTTCCGGTAATTTTTATATCTATTTCCTTTTTAGCTGTATTAAGATGATACTGATAAGCCACATAGGCCTTCGATGCCGATAATTGTACAGTAACATTTACAGAATCAACAGCATCCGAAGGCCACCTTGGTGAAAAATTTACCTTATTAAAAGCAAGTCCTTCATTTTTAACTCCGGCAAGACCCTCAACCAGTGCTGCCATTCCATTTGCTGCTGCCCAGTTATCTGGCCCGCCAAATGACTCGCCTTTAGGTTTAACATAGTGCTTTTGATTCGAAAGGGTTACTCCAAGGACAGCATAAATCCCACCTTCCAGAGGTGCATCAAATATCAGTTTATTGATTTTTTTGTCGGGGAATGGGTTGTCTATAGCAGCCCAGCAAATGCCGACCTTGGTACTCCTGAGATTTGGGCCCCACCAGGCAATACCTGCATAGTCATTTTCAAGGTCAGAAAACCACCAGTTGGTAACCTCTTTTCCTTTAAAAAGGTAACGTGATGCCTTGCTTCCATCTTCATAAATAAACCCAATGGCTCCGGCAACATTGTCAGGTATATTATCAGACGACGAATGCAACAGATAAACGGATGCTGCTATATCATTAACAGGAATTTCTATTTGCAGGGGAAATCCTTTCGTAGTTGATACTGCTGCTACAGCCCGTCGCTGATTTATTTCCGGATCTATAACGTCGAAAGGTATGTTATGAAAGTGCTGAGACCCAACAGGCAGGCCTCTCATATCGTTTCCAGAAGATTGTCCGGTATTCATCCATGTAAAGACTCCTGTACTGGCCTTATCCCATAAATCCATGTTAGCCTTGTCGCTGATATCAAGCTTTTTAAATGTTGGTTCAGGTGGAGGAGGAGGGATGGATCCTGTATAAGCAAACCATAGCCGGTTTCCATACTTTTTTATAAGCATAAGCATTGTGTCCATAACACCTGACGCATATTTCTCATATCCGTTTTCATAAGCTCCTCTTGCCATTTCCCCCATTGCATGTCCGGCCATGCCCCCGTTCATATATTGCCATTTTTCATCATGATGACCGAACCCTTTCTCGAAGGGAGGGAAAATCGAATACCACTCGCCTGGAGAACCAACCGGTAGTTTTGTTCTGAGGTCAAGATAAGTTTTTATAATATCTACATTCATGGCATGAGAAAGTCCTCTGTTAAGTGAATACATATTTCCCTGGGCAATCTGTGACTTTTCGTCAACTCCGAGATCTCTTTTTACACTGGGATCTTCTTCAATGAAGTGAGTGAAAAATTTGCCATTCCAGGAAAGGGCAATAAGCCTTTCCAGAATTTCTTTACCACGAATCCTGTATTTTTTTGCTTTATCAGTAAAGCCTGAGTAATCAAGCATTTCAGCAATCTGGTTGCAAGCCTCATAATAACCGGTATTATCTCCGAAGAAAATCCCGTACCTGGTTTTTCCAGGGACGACTACCATAGTAGGACTTAGCGGTGCCGGTGGAGTGTATTCATCGTCAACCTGAAAGTCCCATGAATCAATGCAATATGGTCTTTTTAGAAGTTGAAAACGTTTTGACCAGTGAAGTGTATCGGTAACGCAGAAATCTAATGCCCGGGCAGCACAATCCAGACTTTCCTTCATCCATTCAGTATCACCACTTGCTTTCCAATGCTGATAAATCATATTCACATAGTTATATTCCACATGATTCTCATTAGGCTGACGGACAAACCATGCACCTTTATCACGATTGAAATAACCAAGATAGCTGTATGCAGTCTCGAAGTAATGATAATCACCTTTGTCGGGCTGAACGAAACTCCATATCATCCCGTCTGATTTCTGGTTTTCCCTGAACAGGTCAACCAGATCGCGGCTATAAGGGCTAAAATATTGCATGCCCTTCATGGTGTTATTATTATCAAGTACCCAGTTTACGAAATACCGATAAGTTTTGCTGTTCCATATAACTTCCTCATAACCAGAGAGTGAGTATACAAGCATTCCATTGTGCAGTAGTTTGAATAATTCTGATATTTTACCTCCGTCAGAGATGTCAGTTTGCGCTTCAACATAGAATTTAGTACTGCAAATCATATTACCACTCTTATCGGAGAGTGAGGCTGTTTGTATACCCGGTGCGCCACCTGCAAGAAAGCTTAGTTTGTCTGATGCATAAGTTTTTAGATATTCAACGCCTTTTCCATCAGTTATGGACAGATATCCTGCCGGCTGACATAAAACAACAATTTCATCTAATGGATGGGTTACTGAAAATGGCTGCAGGATATTTATCTGAGGCTTGATCTGATTGTAAGCCGGGAATGAAAATAAGGATATAAAAACAGGAAATAATACCTTAAGTATCTGCTTCAACATAGTACTGGTTTTCATAGATTCAATGCATTGATTGATTAAACACATCTGAGCTCAAGAGTTTCACTTTATTCATACCTGTTATACATTTTGAAAATATTAATTAGTATTAGATAAGTCCGGAAACAAAACAGCTCCGGACTTATCGCTAAAAGTTATTTCTCTTGAGAATTTGCTTTATTGTCAGGCTAAATTAATAACCATCATTCTGGGTTACGTTGGTATTTGCAGATGTTTCACTCAATGGTATTGGGAACAAAAGATTTTTAGTTGTAAAGAATGAAGCATCAAAATTTACTGCATCTGAAACAACTCCCCAGCAGTTTTCAAGAATGGGACCAGTATCGGGTTGCGAAGGTACCCAGGTTGAGATATCAATCCACCCGGCTTTTTGCCAGCGTTTCATGTCAACCAGACGATGATCTTCTTCTCCGCAAAGTTCTCTCATACGTTCGTCCATGATGGCTTGTCTGTCAACAGAGGCTAAAGGTGCGGGAGTGGCTGATATTATACCATCAATCGATGAATTCCTGGCTCTCTCTCTTACATCATTTACCTGAGCTAATGCAGATGCTGCATCACCTGTTTCGAGATAAGCTTCGGCAACTAACAATTTTACATCGGCAAAACGAAGAATTCTTGGATTGGTTGTGGTAGGAGCCGAGCCATAACCATTCTTACCATAGGTATCCCTGGGAGGGTATTTGATACCTTTACTATGGTCTTTAGGGTCTTTATATATAGCAGGCCTCATGTATTTATGAAATACATAACCTGTGGGATATCCGCTTCCGACGAACCACAACAGGTCTCTGTTATACTTATCCATATAATTGTCAACAGTATCCATGCATTCTGTAAATCGGGGATCCCCTTTTTCAAATTTGCTGACAAGTTTTTTGGTAGGAATCATTGGCTGATTCCATGTCCAGAATACGCCACCACCCATGTCGAAGAAGACAAAGCAGGCACCCTGACGTCCGATATTTCCTCCAAAGTCATTATCAAGCCAGACAAGATCGCCACTGGAAGCATCACCTGCCTGGTATTCGAACAACGATTCTTTGTTATTTTCAGTTGTGCCATCAAAATTGTCTCCATATTTTACTCCCTGGATTGTAGTAATACTTTGGTCGATTTTATTAAAAGCTGTGATGGCATTCTGATAATCCTGAGTTTTGGTGTCGCCAAAATCTGCCCTTATAGTGTATAGTTTAACCAGAAACCCTTCTACAGTATTATATGTTATACGCCCCAGATTCTGATTATCCCATTGTTTTTTGTCGGCCAAAAGAATTTCAGCCTTTGTAATATCTTTAATGGCTGAGTCGAGAGCCTGCAACCCCGAAGTTTCTGCAGTATAAATGGAGGGATCGCTGACACTTGTTATCCGTTTGGTAATCAGCGGAGGTTTACCCCAATTGATCCAAAGTTTGTAAAAAGCATAGCCTCTGAGGAAATAGCATTCGCCTTTGTGAGCGTCCATAAGGCCAGGTGTAGTATAGAGATCTTTTTTCTTCTCAATGATATCCAACATGGTATTTGCTCTGTTTACCAGACGCATCAGAACATTCCAGTAATTGCTTACCAACCCATGTGAAGGATTAAAGCCTTTAAAATTATCTATGTCATTATTGCTTCCCCCTGCATTTTGAGTAAATGCATCATCGGGCAAGATATATAACGGGTAAACACATCCCATTGCAGCAAATGAGTATAAATCCGTCATTTGTGCATAAACACCTCTGATTCCTCTGTCAAGCATTTGTTCAGTGCTGAAGAATTGATCTTCAACTTGTTTTGTAGCTTCGACATCCAGGTTCTCCTTGTTGCAGGATAACATTGATCCCAAAGCCAAAACTAAAATGCCGTATATTAAGTATTTTGTTTTTTTCATAATAATAAATTTTAGTTGTAAGTACCTGATTTTTAGAATCTGGCGTTTATCCCAAAGTTGATAACATAGGGCATGGTATTTGCTCCGTCAGGATTCAGATCGGGCCATCTGGTAATTGTAAGAATATTATTGGCCCCAACATATACCCGCATATAGCTGATAGAATTACCCAAAAAATCATATACTGATTTTGGAAGAGTATATCCAATTTGAATGTCTTGCATGCGGAGATATGATCTGCTTTTTTTATCCCTGTCAGAACTTCTCATATTGGAATTTGGATCGCTATACACGTTGCGGGGAAGCCATGAAGAAAGATTCTCCGGTGTCCATGAATCCAATGCGCTAACCAGGGTATTATTACTTTTTGATCCCATACCTGTAAGTCCATCCCAATGGCCATAAATTCCTCCAACCCCATTAAAGAGCGCTGTGAAATCGACACCTTTCCAGCTTAAACCTAAATTCAGGCCGTAGTAAAAAGGAGGAATATTGTTCCAGAGATAAGTTTGGTCATAACTATCAAGTTTTTCATCGGCACCCGGAGTCTCATATTTAAAAGTACCTGAGGGAGCACCATTAATATCCTGAAACCAGGCATCACCGGCTACCACCTTTTGACTACGGCTATTGTCTATAACAGCTGCTTCATGCTGATCAGCCTCTTCCTGAGTTTGATATATACCTCCGAACTTATACCCTCGCTCATATCCAATGGTATGTCCTTCTTCTATCCAGCCTACATTGGCTACAGAGTATCGCAAATGACTATAGGTTTTTTCCACATTATTTTTTACTGTTGTCAGGTTACCGCCTATAGAATAACTAAAATCGCCTGAGGTGCCTTCATAGTTTAATACAATTTCAACTCCCCTGTTACTAACCTTGGCAAGGTTTACAAAAGGCGTATTCTTGTAGCCCAGGCTTGGCGGCAAGTTAATTTGCTGAATAATGCCATCAGTTAATTTGTAGTAATATTCGAATGAACCGGAAAGACCTTTAAGCAGGGTAAAATCGACACCAAAATTATTGGTGGTGGTTTTTTCCCAGGTAAGAGATGGGTTTGCCATATCGGTAATAGCTGCTCCTGCGCCCCAAATTCCCAGTCCATCCGTAGAATATCCCCATGAATAGGCAGGATTAGGATTAACAACATACGCCCAGGCTAAATCACGAACTTCCATGTTTCCTAAAGAACCTCTGGCAACCCGCAGTTTTATATCATTTACCCAGGAAACATTTTGTAAAAATGGTTCAGCACTAATACGCCATGCTGCCGATAGTCCGGGAAATGTTCCCCATTGATGTTCCTTTGAGAATTTAGAACTGCCGTCACGACGAATAGTAAGATCCAGATAATATTTCGATTTAAAATTATAACTCAAACGGCCAAGATACCCCTGTAACGCATTGCGCTCTAAGTCAGTTTGCAGGTTAGTATTTTTATCTTCCATATTACCTACATAACGAAGGCCCGGATCAAGAGTCAACATTGCATAACCTGTTCCTAAAACACTGTAAAAGTTGTATTTCTGGTCCATCGCGTTGAAAAGAAGATCAATATTGTGATCTCCAAGAGTTCTTACGTAATTAACCGAAAACTCTTTTATCAGGTTGAAGTTTTCCGAAAGATTGTCTGACTCAGAACCTACAGCATTTGGATAATTTACTGATTGGCTTTGAGACGTTGCATAGCCAAACTGCCAACCCGCATAATCTGTAAAAACATTAGATTTGCGCTTATAATAATCTCCACTTAATGTTCCTTTAATTATCAGTCCTTTTAACGGTACAATTTCTATATAAGCTGATCCCAGATTTCGGAATTCACCATATGTGTTGTCAGTTGTTGCAAGTGATCCCAATGCATTTGGTTTAGGGTCGCTTGCCCATTTACCGGGGGTACCTGTTAAACCATCACTATTTATAGTTACTGTGTTTGCATACCCCTTATATCCATCCGGGTCATATATTGGTTGCCATGGCGACACCTGAGAAAGGCTGGCCAGGTCAAAACCTTCGATAGTATTATCTCTGCCTTTTACATAGGACAAACGATAGTTTATTCCAAGTTTCAGCCACTTATTAATTTTAGAACTGACACTGGAAGCCAGAGAATAACGCTCCATTGTTTTAGACAATAGCATACCATCATCGCCGGCATAACCAGCTGATACAGAATATGTGCTTTTATCTGTCCCCCCGCTCAAACGTAAATTGTACTCCTGCGTTTTTGCATTCTGATTAATTCCGGCTTTTTGCCAGTTATATGTTTCCGGTGATGTACCTATGTAATTGGTAGAAGCAGGATTTAATTCGTTCCATAGAGTCTGATCGTTGCCAATAGTTGAATTTGCTTCATAAGCATCTTGCTTAAACTTGATCAGTTGTTCACTATTCATCATTTTATATGTATGGGCAAGATTTTGAATGCCATACCTGGCATTTAATTCAAGCAGTGGTTTGCCTATCTGACCTTTTTTAGTGTTTATGAGGATGACTCCGTTCGCAGCACGAACTCCATAAACTGCAGCAGAGGCAGCATCTTTTAAAACTGAAATTGATTCAATATCATTGGGATCAATCAAGGTCATGATATTTACATTTCCTCTCAGGGTCCCAAAACGAGCATCAGCAATAGCATCAGCACCAGCCCCTATTTCGGTAACCGGTATGCCGTCAATTACATAAATAGGATCAGCTACTCCCCAGGTATTTACTCCCCTGATCCTTACGGTTGGACGGGCAAGAGGATCACCCGTAGCTCCGGAGACTAATACCCCGGCCATTCTTCCCATCATAGCATATTCAGAAGAAGTATTAACACTTTTTGTAATATCTTTCGCATTTACTGTTGAAATTGAAGTTGTTATATCTTTTTTGGAACGTGATCCATATCCAATAACTACAACTTCATCAAGTAAACGTGATTCTTCAATAAGTGCAACATTAAGAACTGAACCGGCAGAAGCTTCAATTTCCTGGCGCTCGTATCCAATAAAGGAAAATGAAATAGTTGCTTTTGTTTCGGGCAATGCTATTGAATACTTACCATTCATATCGGTTTGAGTTCCAACGGTTGTTCCTTTTACAAGCACAGTTACTCCAGGCAAAGGGGCACCTGTCTTTGAATCGGTAATTAACCCGGTCACAGCCTTTTGCTGAATTTTCTCTTTGGGTGCAATTACAACCAGATTATTTTCGAGAACCTTGAAATCTGCATTAGTAGATTCTAAAAGTTTAGTCAGAACATCTTCAACACTTTGGTTAGATCCTTCCATTGTAACCTTCCTGTTCATATCGATAAAGTCCTCATTGTAAAAAAACCTGAATTCAGTGTTTTTCTCAATGTCATTAAGCACCTCTTTAATAGTCTGGTCCTTATATGAGAAGGAAACTTTTGGATTTTGGGAGAAGACTGAAGCCGAAACCTGAAGCATCCCCAGAAAGCAAAGAATTACTGATAGTTTCATGGCCCGTAGGTAGGTTTTATATGTGGGATTTTTCACCCACATGGTTGATTTTATAAAATTTATCATAGTTTTGTAAAGTTTAAGGGTTTGACAATTCTGCCTGAACTAGGATTCATAGGCTGGCAGAAGAATGTAAAATCTGATAACTTGGGAGACTGGCAGGTCTCCCATTTTATTAAAAATTAGGGTGATCGGTTATTCATTATTTATAATTAGTTTTTGCAGATATCTCTTCATTAATTATTTTTAATTGGTTTTAAATATTTATTTTTTTGGCCGTTATCTTCGAAGAACAATACCTTGTTATGAATAATTTCATACCTTATTGGTGCAGCCAGACAGATAGCATTTAGTACCTGTTCAAGTGACTCTTCCTTTAAAATGCCGGTAAATTTGTAGCTTCTGAGTACCGTATCTCTGAAGGTGACTGTTATATCATATCGACGTTCGAGTATAGGTGCCAGTTTAATCAGTTTTTCACTTTTAAATATCCAACGGCTGTCTTTCCAGGATGTAGTTAACTTTGTATCTACATTATTATCGATCCTTAGTGGGTTAGTTTTTGTTTTACTTACCGCTTCATTTAATGGTAAAGAAGATTTTTGAACAGTATTGTCTACACTCAGGTTTTTATTGCTTTTAATAAAAACAGCTTTCTGATTTGGTTTAAGATAAACCGGTGCTGATTCCACTTTTGTCTTCGAATCACCCAATTCATCAATGCGCACTTCTCCTCTCTCAAGTGTGGTTTCAATAACGCCTTCATCGTTGTATGCCTTTACATTAAAAGCAGTTCCAATTGCTGTAATCAAGACATCAGATGTCTTAACCCTGAACGGCATAGCTGGATTCTTCATAACAACAAAATAGGCTTCTCCTTCAAGAAAAAGATCTCTGCTCTCTTTCCCGAAATTGCTTGGATAACGTAGTTTCGTTCCAGAATTCAACCAAACCGTACTACTATCGGAAAGAGTAATAAAAGAACGCGATCCTTTCGGTGCAAGCGCTTCAAAATAAGCAACTTCAGATTTTGTTTTCGGGGATCTGAAAATAAAAATACTTCCAATTCCGAGTGCTGCCATAAGAATAACAGCTGCAGCTACCCGAGATAGTAAAGAAATTTTGATCCTTAATTCAGGCTTTGGCATTGGTCTGATGCCATTATCATTTATTTTATCCAGAAGAGTTGCCCATCCTTTAATGGCATCGCTTTCCTTTCCAGCCATCTGGCTTGAAGCATACCATATAGTACCAACTTCACGGAAATGTTTAATGTTCTCTGCATCCTGACTTAACCATGTGATTAACTCCTCAGCCTGAACCTGAGTCAGTCGATTTGTATAATAACATTCTATTGCCTCTCCCAGAGAATCTGAAATATTCTTTTCTTTCATACAATTAGCTCTTTTATTATGGCACAAATTTTTATTGTTGGTATTACACAAGAAGAAAAAAACTCTTTGAAAAATCATTTAAGCATTTAATTCGGAAGAAATTCCTTTAAAAGAGCACGAAGCTTCAGGAGAGCCCTGTATATCTGAACTTTTACGGTATTTTCCGATATCCCCAGCTTCATTGCAATTTCTTTATGTGACAATTCCTCTGTGCGGCTCAGAATAAAAATCTTCCGGCATTCGACTGGCAGATGATCAATACTCTTCTCAATTCTGTTACTTAATTCAACGATATTAATTCCCATCAGCGGATCTGACGATGCATCCGCAGTTATTAAAATATCCAGCTTTTCTATTGTTTCTTTATTTAATTCTGAAAACTGTTTTTGTTTTCGGGTCAGATAGTTAATACAATGGTTATGCACACACTGATACAGATATCCTGAGATAGAAGTTGAGATCACAAGTTTCTCCGATGATTCCCATAATCTGGCAAAAATATCCATTACAAGATCTTCAGCCGTTATCTCATTATGCACTATATTCCTGGCATATTTACATAAGTTGGAATAGTTGCTCTTAAATAGAAACTCAAATGACTTTTGGTCGCCTTTTCTAATTGATTCTATTAAGTACAGTTCAGCCAGGTTTAACATGAAAGATTTAATTGGTATTTTGCAGGAAGTTTTATTTGAGGTCCATTATAGTACGAAATTTAGGTTAAATCTTTATAAGGTACAAATACATTGATTAGAATACTTAATTTCTGCTTCCCTCTTTTTGCATGAATATGGTATCAAAATAAAGATAAATCACCAGATCAGTTTATGACTACCTGATGATTTATCAACCCTGATTAACAACAATTTATCCCCTCAACCCTGAATTTACCAACCCAAATACCTGCTATTGCTTTATATATAATTCAAGTAATAACTCAATATCTATTCTACATTCCTTCAATTACTTTTTTTAAAAGTTTTGACATTTTATCTTCCATGCTATTTATATGACACAATTCCGATTCAAACTAATTACAGGAGAAGTTACATTTTTGACTGGGAAAAGTGTGGAACTCCGGGAGTCAATGAAGTTCAGTTATGTATTTTGCAGATTGACAACTAATTACAAGAAAGGATAGCAGACAAATTTCAGATTAAGGAAGTCAATATTTGTTTGTTTCAATTTTATTCCTTAGTGAAATTCAAATTATAGTCCCCGGAGGAACAGATAGCCAAATTGCCGGCTGTAAATTAATATCATGAAGCAAAGGACAGGTTTTGACTGAATACGTTTCCCATTCATCATATTTACAACCAATAAATGTAGTATTCAGGTCAGTCACTTTAATTTCACCGTTAGTGGAAGAATATGAAGAAGTACACGCACCACCATTACAAATCCCAATAAATGAAAGAATATTCAATGAATCAGTAAAAATTATTGATATTTTTCCTGATGCATCAGCTGGATAGTTCTTTATTGCATTTGTCCTGGTATCCTGAATATAAGATAATATCCATCTGGTTTTTTATAAATCCTCCTGCTTTTCATCTGCTTTTTTACAAGTAAAACCAACCAGAATTAAAATGGAAATGAAAATCAGTATATTTTTC
>DCFT01000093.1 GCA_002319885.1 Bacteroidales bacterium UBA1797 | reverse complement strand
GCATCTCCGGTGGAATTTACCTTATTATCCACCCCATAAGTTGCCAGGTTATGACAGGAGTTACAACTATTGTTCCCCATTTTTGAAAGGCGTGTATCATAGAAAAGGACCTTACCCAGTTTAACTTTCGTTGTGGTAATCGCATGGTTGCTATCAATCGCAATAGCCGGCAGCACTTTGAAATAGCTTCGGGCTACCCTGAGTAAAGAATCCTCCGCCTGTTTGGCCCTGGCCGAAGTCTGGTCAGCTTCTTTGCTATCCCGCTGATTGCACGAAATAGCAAATGCTATCATAAAAAGCGCCATAACTATAAAATATTGTTTTTTCATACATGTTGTTTTCCGTAAATTTAAATAAACGACCAACCAATAACACTGATAGTGATCATAACTTCCTTTGATTTGCGTTAATCCACACTGAATTCTTTCTTTAAGATGCAAACCCCATTTGCTATTGAATTTTTCAAAACCAAATCCAGAATAATCAATATACAAATTGAAACAGCCAACCCAGACAGCCCGGTCAACTTATTCCAGCGAAAATCAACCAGCACCGCCATTGATAATCCGGACATACAGAATTCATTCCCCATCGGATTTTACCAATCCCAGGGGGCCGGAAATTCCATACCCGGCAACATGATTACATTAACTCAGGGAAAAGTTAAACAATTGCAGTAAACAGGGGAAGGGGACTTACACCCGCTCCATATACCAGTTAAGTGTCTTTTCCATTCTTTTGTAACGGAAAAGCGTAGTGATTATCTTTTGCAGGCGCATGAAGGCAGTTTCGCTTTTCACTACATAATCAAAAGCCCTGTGGTGCATACAGTTTATTGCCACATCAATTTTATCCTGGGCGGATAACATCACAACAGGGATATCCGGGTTGAAAGATTTTATTTTATCAAGTGTTTCAATTCCGTTCATCGCATATTTATCAATTCCATTAAGGAGGTAATCCAAAATGATTACATCAGGGTTATTTGATAAATGTTCCATACAAAGCTCGCCGGTTGCAAATGTTTCGATAATAAAATCAGCATGTTGCAGAAATTCAATTTCCAATGTTTTCAGAAATAGCGCATCGTCATCCACCAGAAAAAGTCTGATTTTATTTCCTTTTTGCATCATCTATTGTTTTTAATCGTATTAAACTCTTCTTCCAATTCCAAACATGCCTGCTCGCAAATGTTCTCAAGCTGCAAAACCAGGTAAAGTATCCCATCTGTCTGCTGCTGTGAAACTGCATATTCCTGAACCTGCATCGCTATATTTTCATAATCCGGGCTAATACCCATAATTGAAAAAGACGGAATCATCTTATGTACTGCAGATTGTAATAAATTCCAGTCTTTATCTTTCAGGCTTTGTTTCATGGCGGCGATTAATGGCGGAGTTTGTTCCAGATAAAGTGAAATCATTTCCATCATTAATCTGGGATCGGATTTTGTGCGGCGTATCAAATAATTTAAATCAATGCATTTAATCCTTTTTCTCTGACCATTTTCACCGTCTCCATGATCTTTATATTTTATAAGTACAGGCTTCTTAACCAACCCCACTATCTTTTTATATAATAATCTTTCGTCAACAGGTTTTGCGATATAATCATTCATTCCAACGGCTTTGCATTTTGCCAGATCCACCGTAGTTACATCTGCCGTTAAAGCGATTATGGGTATTTTAGAATTCATTTTGTTCCGGATGTATTCGGTAGCTTCAAACCCGTTCATCTCAGGCATCTGCAAATCCATCAAAATAATATCGTAGGACTTAGATTCCAGTTTCTCAATAGCTATTTTCCCGTTATCTGCAATTTCACGTTCGAATCCAAAATCATCCAATAGCGTCTTCATCAGTAATTGATTGAGCGCCATGTCCTCGACTACCAACACTTTTATATTTTTGACTTCAATATCCGTTTCCTCGGTTTCCGTTTCTAATTCAGCTTCGCTTTTGGTTTTTTGAAATCCAAGTATAAAACTGAATGTTGAACCCTTGTTCAATTCGCTTTTAACACCAATATTTCCACCCTGCGCATTTACCAATTGTTTAACAATGGCAAGACCCAGACCTGTTCCACCATATAACCTGGAAGTATTACTGGATGCCTGTGCAAAATTTTCAAATATCTTGTCAATTTTATCTTCCGATATACCGATTCCCGTATCCGAAACCGAAAATTCAATATTTACTTTCTCTTCATCTTCATTTAGTAAGCACACTCTTACTGTAATTTCACCGTTTGCAGTAAACTTTACCGCATTGCTCACAAGATTTAAGATAATCTGGTGCAAACGAACCGGATCACCAACCAATACATCCGGAATTTTGCTGTCGTATTCTTTAATCAGCAGCAAATTCTTCTCCATAATTTTTGTTTCAAACAAATGAAGCATGGCTGATATGGATAATGCCATTCTGAAAGGTGTTTGTTCGAACGTCATTTTCCCGGCATCTACTTTTGCCAGATCCAGTATGTCGTTAATCAGAACAATGAGCGCATCGCCGCTCATTTTAATAGCTGTTAAATATTCCTTTTGCTTTGCCGACAAATCTGTTTTCAACACAACCTTCGTAAATCCGATAATCGCATTCATTGGCGTGCGGATTTCATGGCTCATGTTCGACAAAAATTGCTGTTTCGCTTTTACCGCATCTTCCGCTATTTGTGTTGCACTTTCTGCCTTTCGTTTTGCCTCTTCTGCAATCTCTGCCGCTAACTCAGCAAACACCTTAGCCTCCCGCAATTCTTTTTCAATTCTCTTTTGTTCGGTAATAACCCTTGCTACTACCACTGCACCAATCACATTTCCTCTGTCATCTTTATAAACCGAACCGTTGAATAAGACATCGGTAAGCTCCCCATCCTTAATAGTTAATGGATAATCAGCCACAAATCCCCTGGCAAATACCTGCTGATATCCCTTCCGCGCTTTATCCGGTTCGGTAAAATAATCAATAAAATCAGTGCCGATTAATCGCTCGCGTGATACTTCAGTTATTTTTACCGAAGCATTATTCATATCGGTTATTTTCCCTTCCGGGCTAATTGTAAATAGCGGATCGCGGCTCGCTTCGATAAGACTAAGAGAATATTGAGACGCTAGTTTTGCAGAATAGCTGAGCGCTTCAAGATCTTTATTGGCAATTTCCCGTTTATCCTTTTCCTTGTTTTGAAAATCAAGTTCTATGTCAGCAATAACCAACTCTGCTGCCCGTTTTTCTTTCTCCCCGGTTTGAAATATAAGTTCTTTGTTAGCAATGAATAATTCATCTGCCCGCTTTCCTTTCTCTTCGTCCTGAAATACAAGTTCTTTATTAGCAATACCCAACTCTGCTGCCCGTTTCACTTTCTCTTCTTTTTGAAAGGCCAGTTCCCTGCGCGCAATCGCTAATTCCGCTGTCAGTTTTTCCCGCTCTGCTTTTTGAAGGGCGAGCTCCCTGCGCATAATAATTAACTCATTCTCATCTGGCTTTTTCATTTTTCCCATACTTTTTCCCAGTAAATAAAGTTGTATTCAGATTTCATCAATCGGGCTTCTCTTTTTGTCCTTTAATTGTTTAAAATGAGTAGGTGATAACCCCGTAACTTTTTTAAATTGATTGGATAAATGCGCAACACTGCTGTAATTCAGCTTCCAGGCAATTTCAGAAATGTTTAGTTCATCATAAATGATCAATTCCTTTATGCGTTCAATTTTATGAGAGATGATGAATTGTCCGATAGTTGT
>DCFT01000171.1 GCA_002319885.1 Bacteroidales bacterium UBA1797 | reverse complement strand
GTGATCCTGTGGTTGATTTTGTGAGCCGGCTGGGTAACCCTTGCCGGGCTTCGCCTGATTGGTAAAGCTATAGTTCTTTCCTCCTTATTTTTATTAATACTAAAATTACCTATTGTGCATTAAATTGCAATTTCTTTTTTGATTTCAGAATTAATGAAATTCACAAATTCCTGAATATTCATACTACCTTTATCGCCTTCTCCCTGCTTTCTTACAGCGACAGTTTCATTTTCAACCTCTTTTTCACCAATGATAAGAAGGTATGGAATCTTCTTTAATTCATTATCCCTGATCTTCTTACCTATCTTTTCGCTTCTGTCGTCAATTAGTGTGCAAATATCGGAATTATTTAGAATTTCCAAAACTTTTCCGGCATAATCATTGAATTTTTCACTAATTGGTAAAATGACTGCTTTTTCAGGTGCGAGCCATAGAGGGAATTTACCGGTGGTATTTTCAATCAACACTGCAACGAATCTCTCCATCGACCCGAATATTGTTCTGTGAATCATAACCGGACGGTGTTTCTGGTTATCACTTCCATTGTATGTCAGATCAAACCTTTCAGGAAGGTTATAATCAACCTGTATTGTACCGAGCTGCCATTTTCTCCCGATTGCATCTTTTACCATGAAATCAAGTTTAGGGCCATAGAAGGCAGCTTCTCCTGTAACAATAGTTGTGGTCAGATTTTTCTCAGCAGCCACTTCAATGATATCGCGTTCTGCTCTCTCCCAATTTTCATCTGACCCGATGTATTTTTGTTTGTTATTGGGATCACGTAAAGAAACCTGGGCCGTAAAATCATTGAAATTCAGAATTTTGAAAATATATAGAATAAGGTCGATTATGCCTTTAAACTCATCTCTCATCTGATCCTCTCTGCAAAAGAGATGAGCATCATCCTGGGTGAAACTTCTGACTCGGGTAAGACCATGTAATTCACCGCTCTGTTCGTATCTGTAGACGGTTCCGAATTCAGCCATTCTGAGAGGCAGATCTTTGTAGGAGTGAGGTGTAGCATTATAAATCTCACAGTGATGAGGACAATTCATTGGTTTAAGCATGAACTGTTCGCCTTCCTGCGGAGTTGAAATAGGCTGAAATGAATCAGCTCCGTATTTTTCAAAATGACCTGATGTCTTGTAAAGATTTACATTTCCGATATGAGGTGTTGTAACAATTTTATAACCTCTTTTCCTTAATTCTTTTGTAAGGAAAGTTATTAGATTCTGTCTGACGTCTGAACCTCTGGGAAGCCAAAGAGGCAAACCCATTCCGACTTTTTGGGAGAATGTAAATAATTCCAGTTCTTTTCCGATTTTGCGGTGATCTCTTTTCTTAGCCTCCTCGAGAAATACAAGGTACTCATCGAGAAGCTTTTGTTTCGGATAAGTGATTCCATATATTCTTGTGAGCATTTTACGATTCTCATTACCTCTCCAATATGCACCGGCAACACTCAGAAGCTTTATGGCTTTTAAAGGTTCAGTCGACGGAAGATGAGGCCCTTTGCAGAGATCTGTGAAATTACCCTGAGTGTATAATGTTATTGTCCCGTCTTCAAGTTCGCTTATCAGCTCGGTTTTATATTCATCTCCTTTTTTTGAGAAAAAATCGAGTGCTTCTTTTTTACTGATATCCCGCCTGCTGTAAATCAGATTTTTTGCAGCAAGCTCTTTCATCTTATTCTCAATGGCAAGCAGGTCAGCTTCCGTAATGACAATTCCGTCGCCCGGATCTACATCATAATAAAAACCATTTTCAATTGCCGGACCAATCCCAAATTTCATTCCCGGATATAAAGACTCCAGGGCTTCAGCCATAAGATGAGCCGATGAATGCCAGAAGGCATGTTTGGCTTCCGGATCTTCCCATTTGTGAAGTTTTAAAGAAGCATTGCTGTTAATAGGTCTGGTAAGATCCCATATTTCACCACTCACAGTGGCTGCATATACCTCTTTAGCCAGTTTCGGACTTATCTGTTCAGCAATCTCAAGACTGCTGATACCCTTATTATACTCTCGTTGTGATCCGTCAGGAAAAGTTATTGTTATCATTCTTAACGCTTCTTTTTATTGGAGTGCAAAGATAAATATAATTTTTAATTTAATTATTTATAATTCTGCGCATACATGCCATGTCCATACATTAATTTTGACAATCCGACGGGCTGTTGAAAAGAATGAAATCCATTAACCCTGCCGCAGTAGCTTTTTACTTTGATCACTTTCTGCTTTCACTGGCTATCGATAATTAGGTTTGTAGGAGTGAAGGTTAAAAAGCACCTGTTCAACAGTATACTTAAAAAATATTTGATGGATAAATAAGAGGCAGAACTATGTTATTTCAATACATTATTCAGTTCATTTTTAATAATTCCGGTCCATATAGCATAGCCCTCTTCAGTAAGATGAAGTTTATCGTCTCTGAACAATTCATCTCTTGGAACTCCGTTTTCGTTAAGAAAGGCAAAATCGGTTTTTATGAAATATGTATTCTTTTGATTTTCGCAAATCTTTCTGATCAGTGAATTGGCTTTCTGGATCTCTGGCCAGACTTTCCATCTCGATGCTGTCGGAGTGATTCCGATCCAGAATACCGGCGTATCTCGATGCAATTTTCGAATGGTTTTGAGTACATTTCGGAATAGTGCTGCTACCTCAGCAGGAGTTTTATCCTGATCGTTGCCTTCTATATCATTTGCAATAAATAAAACAATGGCTTTGCATGGATGTGAATCGAATATCCGGTCAGCATATACAGCAAAATCGCTTAGTTTGGCTCCGCCATATCCCCTCTGAATTATATGATATGGCGCCATATCTTTTTCCAGAGAAGTCCATAACCTTATACTGGAACTTCCGGCAAACATGATTGCATCATCCGGGTATTTTTCACTCTTATCGAGTTGTTCAAAAGTCTGAATATCTTTTTCCCACGATCTGACTTCAGGAAGGTTTCTGTATTTCCTGACAGGAGAGCATGAGATTAAAACAAATGAAATTATAAAAATTAAATACCTGCGCATAATACGTCAATTTAGTCATGATCAAAAATACAATTTATTTGGACAAAATATTTTTAACGATGTCCACTGATCATTTTATAATATTTTACAAAAAAAAAGTTAGGTTTGTAGTAATTAAACTCGAATCTCAACCTTTCAAACGAACCAGATGTCAAAAAGCCGGTTATTTTTAACAAAACCACTTCCTCAGCTCTTCAGTGAATCTAAGGAATCAGGTGGTCTGAAGAGAACTCTTACAGCACTGAATCTCACAACATTAGGCATCGGAGCCATTATTGGTGCCGGAATTTTTGTACTATCGGGTCAGGCCGCAGCCCAATACGCAGGTCCTGCAATTGTTTTATCCTTTGTTGTTTCCGGACTGGCTTGTGGTTTTGCAGGACTATGCTATGCAGAATTTGCCTCAATGATACCAATTGCAGGAAGCGCATATACTTACTCATATGCCACGCTGGGTGAATTCCTGGCCTGGATAATCGGATGGGATCTGATACTAGAGTATCTTTTTGCCGCCTCAACAGTTGCCGTGGGCTGGTCAGGGTATGTGGTTAGTTTTTTAAAGGATATTCATATATTTATTCCAGCTCAGTATACAGGAGCGGTGGGAACTGTACTGGTAAATGTTCCCGACATGGGATGGAAGCCGTTATCAGATACTTTTGCACAGACCCTTGCTTCATCAGGCATTCAGGTAGATTCATTAGCTCATGTAACCTGTATTCTGAATATTCCGGCCATGTTCATCGTTGCTCTTCTGACAACCCTTTTGGTTATAGGTATTAAAGAATCTGCCAACTTTAATAATATCATGGTTATTACCAAAGTAGCAGTTATCATTGTGTTTGTTGCTATCGGTATTATGTTTGTAAAAACTGTTAACTGGCATCCCTTTATACCTGCCAATAAAGTTGAATCTGCCCCGATATCTGACTATGGTTCATTATGGGGTTGGCTTAAAGCATATTCTCATGAGTTTGGTAAATACGGCATCAGTGGTATTTTAAGAGGTGCCGGGGTAATATTCTTTGCGTACATTGGATTTGATGCTGTTTCAACTGCTGCACAGGAGGCTAAAAATCCTCAGCGCGACATGCCGGTCGGTATTCTCGGATCGCTTGGGATTTCAACGGTTTTATATATTCTTGTTGCAATAGTACTAACCGGTATTGTTAGCTACACTACTTTAAATGTAGCTGATCCGGTTGCTGTTGGAGTTGATGCCATGGGCAAAGGAATGTTCTGGTTACGACCTATAGTGAAGATTGCTGCTATAGCAGGATTAAGCTCTGTTATTCTCGTAATGCTCTTAGGGCAGCCGAGAATTTTCTACTCAATGTCGAAAGACGGCCTGCTTCCTCCTGTTTTTTCAAAGGTACATCCAAAGTTTAAAACACCTTATATCAGTACAATCATAACAGGAACAGTAGCAATGATCATTGCAGGGATTCTGCCTATCAGTATACTTGGGGAACTTGTTTCAATCGGAACACTTCTTGCTTTCATTATTGTGTGCCTTAGTATTCTGGTGTTAAGAAAATCAAAACCCGATATTGAGCGTCCCTTTAAAACACCTTGGGTTCCTCTGGTTCCGATTCTCGGCGCTTCAATATGCTTTCTTCAGATGATATCTTTACCATTTGATACATGGCTAAGACTCATTATATGGATGGCTATCGGATTTGTTATCTATTTTTTCTATGGTATAAAACATAGTAAGATAAGACAGAGTTCACCAAAAGAGTAGGAGAGTGGAAACGATTCACTTGCAAAAAACCTAAACCCGAAACCCGAAATCAAACTAGATCTCGTCAGAAAACACTGCTTTTGGGAGGTCTCTCAGGTTATATCGCGAGGCCATAACTTCTCCGTATGCTCCGGCTGACCTGATAGCAATAATATCTCCCCTGGCTGTTTCAGGCAGTTCAATATATTTTGCAAAAGTGTCGGATGATTCACAAACTGGGCCAACAACATCATATCGGAATATATTTCCGGTTGAAGTAAGGTTTTCAATCTTATGATGAGCCTGGTACAATGCTGGCCGTATAAGATCGGTCATTCCTGCATCAATTATTGCAAATAGTGTATTACTGCCATTTTTGATAAACAGAACTTTTGAAATCAAGCTACCACACTGTCCGGTAATCGAACGACCCGGTTCAATATGTAGTTTCTGGCCTGGAAGCAGATCAATAAATTCATGTAATAAGGAAAAATATTCATGAAAATCAGGATCTTTTTCAGGATTTTCATAATCAATTCCCAACCCGCCACCAACGTTAATGATCTCCAAAACAATATTGTGAGATGCAAACCATACCTGTAATTCATTAATGCGGGCGCATAAACTTTTAAAGACCGACATCCTGGTAATCTGGGAGCCAATATGAAAATGAATACCAATCAGTTTCAGGTTCTTAAAATCTGATAGTCTTTTAATAACATTATCAAGTTCCCATGTATTTATTCCGAATTTACTCTCCTCGATACCGGTGGTTATATACTTATGGGTATGTGCTTCTACATAGGGGTTGATCCTTAATGCTATCCGGGCGATTTTTGACTGTTTTGCTGCAAGCTCATCAATGACTTCCATCTCGGGTATTGATTCGCAGTTGAAACAAAATATACCGGCGCTGAGTGCAGCATTGATGTCTTTGTCAGTTTTACCAACTCCCGCGAACACTATTTCGGATGGATTAAATCCTGCTTCAATTGCAGCGCTTATTTCATTAAAACTGACACAGTCGGCTCCCAGACCATAAGAAGAAATAATTTTTAAGATCCTTGGATTTGAGTTGGCCTTTACAGCATAGTGTGCTTTATAGCCTGAATTATCTGACTCTTTCTTTACAACATCAAGTGTAGATTTCAGAACATCTAGATCGTAGTAATAAAAAGGCGTTTCAATTCTTTTAAATTTATCTATGGTATTATTAGTAATCATGATTCTAGTTAAAAAGATGTTTGCTTAGTAATCTCAGTGCATCAATTTTGTCAGAAGTGTCAATAAGAAGAGAGAGACTATTCGGACTCCCTCCATATGAGATCATCTTCAGAGGTATGGTATTCAGGGCTTCAAATATTTCCGGAGCTGATCCTGTCCTTTCTGTGCGGAAGTCTCCAACAACGCAAATAATTGTCTGGTTTTCTTCAACTTCCACAGTGCCAAGTTCCTTAAGATCTTTTGCTATCTGTTTAATGAATTCGGAATTATCGATAGTAATTGAAACTGCTACCTCCGATGTGGTAATCATATCGATAGGTGTTCTGTAGGCTTCAAAGATCTCGAAAACTTTACGAAGGAATCCGTAAGCCATTAACATCCTGTCCGATCTGATCCTTAGAACCGATATCCCGTCTTTGGCTGCAACAGCTTTATAATCCTGAAGGATTGAGGAAGAAGTTATCAAAGTACCTATATCTCCGGGCTCCATCGTGTTTTTAAGCCTTACGGGTATGTTTTTTTTCCGGGCAGGATCAACACTTGATGGATGGAGTATTTTTGCCCCAAAATATGCGAGTTCAGCAGCTTCATCAAAAGACAATTCACGAATTACTTTAGTGTTCTCAACAAACCGTGGATCGTTATTATGAAATCCGTTTATATCCGTCCAGATCTGAATCTCTGTGGCATTCACAGCAGCACCTATTAATGATGCAGTAAAATCACTCCCGCCTCTTTTAAGATTATCAATCTCTCCGTAAGCATTTCTGCAAATAAAGCCCTGGGTAATAATTATATTTTCCGATTTATGGTTTTTAAGCTCCCTGTCAATATTTTCTTCTATATAAAATGAGTCGGGTTCTCCATCCTTATCAATTCTCATGAAACTCAGGGCAGGCAGAAGAACTGCTTCGATTTTCCTTTCCTGAAGAAGCAGGTGAAATAACGAAGTGGAAATAAGTTCTCCCTGAGCAAGAATTGCTTTTTCCTGTAGTTTAGTAAATACCCTTAAGGTAAAATTTCTGATATATTCAAAATGAGAATCAATAAGGTCATGACCCGATTTTCTGAAATTTTCAGTGGCAAATAATTCATCAACCACCTGATGATATTTTGATCTCAGATTATTATTCTTGACAGATGCTTCATTAATATTGTCAGCGAAAAGCAGATCAGTAATTTCGACCAGACTGTTTGTTGTTCCGGCCATAGCTGAAAGAACAACTATCTTTCTTTCATCGTCGGTTATGAGAGGTATCAACGCTTTCATTCTGTCGGGGTTACCCACTGAAGTCCCCCCAAATTTCATAATTTTCATATATTTAATTTAGTTATAAAAAAAACCTGCATCATTTTGCAGGTCCTTATATCTTTTTTGTTTAATTATTACTAACAAAGATTATCAAGACCTGAAATCTAGGTACTTAATGTAACACATAAGCCTGTTAATTTGTTTTTTCATATTTTAATTATCCGGGAGCAAAAGTATACTTTTAATTAACAATGTATATTTAATTGGTATATTTTTTGCTAACATATTTTGGAATTAATGGTTTACGTAGAAATTTTCTAAAATGAAGAAAACTGTATTTTTAATTTTGATAATTCTGGTTGCATTCCAGACAGTTGGATTCAGCCAGAAGAAAACTGATAAGGAAGGTTTAAAAGCAGACACTATTTCTGCAGACAGCCTGGAATATCGCATTATTATTCTGGACCCGGGTTTTGAGACATGGTTATTAAGTCAGCCACCAGAGCATTTTTACTCAAACGACTATTATATCCAGAAAAATCGTTTCTATGTCTCAGAATGGAATCAGAGGTATACGTCATCAAATGATAACGATCTTTTTGATAATTATATTTATTATGATCCGCAAATAAATTATGGTATTGATATAAATTATAAACTATATTATTTTTTCAAATATTTCGAAGCGAAGAATCATATAAATCTTTTGAATAATACTCAGTAACCTGAGTACCATATTTGTGGTATCAGGTTCTTTCCGGAGAGCAAAAGAGGATATGCCTTACCAGAACCATGTCTGCAAAAAACAGCGGACAGAGATTTTTGAATCTTTTTTCTTATATTTCATTTTTATTTATATTTTTGCAGCCGCTGAGAACTCTATATGTTCAGATGGTTCTTTAAAAGGTTATACATTAAATAAGGTGAACAAGCCTTTGTGCCCTTGGGCCATTGAGCCATTGAGCCTTTGAATACGCCCAGATGGCGAAATTGGTAGACGCGCTAGTTTCAGGGACTAGTGTCAGCAATGATGTGCAGGTTCGAGTCCTGTTCTGGGCACAAAAAGAAGCGCAGAGCGCAGAGCAAAGAGCATGGAGCAAAAGTGATTTACACTGAGCCCTCTGCCCTGAGCCTTGAGCTAATTCGCCCAGATGGTGAAATTGGT
>DCFT01000135.1 GCA_002319885.1 Bacteroidales bacterium UBA1797 | reverse complement strand
TTATTGTTAATCGTTTAAAAATGAACTCAAAAGAAAGAGTAAAAAAAACTCTGTCGCATTCAGAGCCCGACAAGGTATCTATGCACCTTAATGCAACAAGGTGGGTTGTCGCAAAACTGAAAAAAGCCCTGAATGTATCTTCTGACAAAGATCTGTTGAAAGCTCTTGATATTGATTTCTATGACATGAGGGGAATTGATCTTCATTCCGGTGTGGCTCCTCATTATATTGGTCCTGCAAATGAATTTTTCCCAACCGGTTGGAAAGGTGCCATCAATAGTTTCTGGAACATCCGTGAAAATGAAAATAATACAATTTCAGGCTGGACAATGGATATGGAATCTCCTCCCCTGTCAGATGCAACAGATTTAAATGCCATTAAGAATTATTCATGGCCGGATAATGACTGGTTCGATTATTCAAATATCAGGAATGAGCTTGAAACATGGAAAGATTTTTCTCTCATTGCCACCGGAGCATCGATTTTCCAGCATGTGACTTTTGTCCGTGGAACAGACAAACTTATGATCGATATGATGATTTCTCCGGAAATAGCAAATTATCTTTTCGATAAGTTTTTTGACTTCTACTTTGAATACTTTAAAAGGATGTTTGAAGAGGCAGGTGATTTGATTGATATTTTTGCACTTGCCGACGATTTTGGAATGCAGAATACCCTGCTGATCAGCCCTGAGATGTTTGATGAATTTATCGCACCAAGGCTTAAAAAAATGGCTGATCTGGCTCATCATTATAAAATAAAATTTCTTCTCCATAGCTGCGGAAATGTAGAAACTCTTATTCCACGGTTTATTGATCTTGGAGTAGATATTCTCGATCCTGTACAACCCGAATGTATGGATCCGCTTGAAATAAAAAAGAAATATGGAAAAGATATCTGTTTACGGGGAGGAATAAGCGTGCAGAATATTATCTCAAAGGGAAGTATGGAAGAAGTCCGGGCTGAAAGTAAAAGAATTACCGAAGCCTTGAAAAAGGGCGGTGGATACATTTTTGCTCCGGGTCATCCTGTCCTTCAGGATGATGTCCCCGTTGAAAATATTATAGCTATGTATCAGGCAGGAAATGAATTCGGAGTTTATTGACAGATATATTAAAAGCTTGAATATCTGCACCTAAAGCGGATACTATTAATAATTGAATTTATGCATAATAACAGATTTGCTATATTAAAAATATTTGCTGCAGTTATTTTAATAATGGCTTCATCCTGCAACCGGCAAAAGGAAACATCCCTGAACTATCTCTTTAAAAGTGGGAAAGATGGTTACAACACCTTCAGGATCCCTGCAATAGTTACCACTACAAAAGGATGGATCCTTGCATTTGCCGAGGGCAGAAAAAAAAGCAGTTCCGATACCGGAGATATTGATCTTGTGATGAAGATCTCCAAAGATAACGGGAAGACATGGAGCAGCCTGAAAGTAATTTGGGACGATGGTGAAAATGTTTGTGGAAATCCTGCCCCGGTGGTTGACAGTTCCACCGGATTTATATATTTATTATCAACCTGGAACCTGGGATCTGACCATGAAGCAGACATTATCAGACAGACAAGCAAGGATACCCGTCGTGTATATATAATGAGATCCGAAGACGGTGGATTAACATGGAGCAAACCGGAAGAAATTACAAAGTCTGTAAAGCCCGATAACTGGACGTGGTATGCCACAGGTCCGGTACACGGGATACAGCTTGACAGGGGAAACTGTAAAGGGAGACTTATTATACCATGTGACCACATTGAATCAGTTACAAATAAATATTACTCTCATATAATATATTCCGATGACCATGGCGCCTCATGGAATACAGGGGGCATTACTCCTCAGGACCAGGTTAATGAATGTACTGTTGCAGAATTATCAGACGGGCGGCTAATGCTAAACATGCGAAACTACGACCGCACGAAAAAAACAAGAAAAGTCTCATTAAGTTCCGACGGAGGTCTGACATGGGGTAATATTTATGCAGATTCTGTACTCACCGAACCAATCTGCCAGGCGAGTCTGCTTAGTATCACTGATGAGTCATCTGCAGGTAATGTTTTGATCTTTCAGAATCCTTCAGACACTGAGAAAAGAGAAAAGATGACAATAAGATTAAGTTTTGATAATGGCGCAACATGGGCAGTATCTAAGGTATTATACCCGGGCCCGTCTGCTTATTCCGATCTTACTCTGCAACCCGATGGAAAGATCGGATGCCTGTTTGAAGCCGGTTTGAGTTCCCCTTACCAGGGTATTGTATATAAAATTGTTCCCTTAAATGACCTTATAAAAAAATAATAAGCCAGCCTGATTATTGCAGACTGATGAATATTAAAAGAAGCCTAAGAATATGCCCGGACCGTTAAAACTAATATTGAAAAAACTTGATTCAGAACTCAGTGCTGAAAGTCAGGCCGAAATCTTTAATTGTCATCTCAGGGCTTTGAACTGGGAAGAAACAGAGAGACTTCCTTTACTCATTACCTTCCCTTATCCCGCTGAATCTGTTTTTCATCCTTTCCCTCATCATGAAGCTCTGATGGACCCTGAGAAAATGTTATTCAACGAACTGGTTCATGCTTTTGATACCAGCATACTTCTTCATGACCAGATAAAAGATGATTTATCCTACACAGTAAGGGCAAATTATGGGACCGTGATTATTGCATCACTGTTCGGAGGCAAAGTTGAACAGAGAGCAGACAACCCGCCCTGGGTCAGGCACTATGAAACCAAAGATTCACTAAGAACAATATTCGATAAGGATCCCCTGGATTTTACCGCCGGTTATGTCCCTAAGGTTGTGGAAACCTATAAGTTCTATAACCAGGTATTTTCAGAATACCCTAACCTTAAAAAATGTGTAAAGATGGTACTGCCTGATCTGCAGGGACCACTTGATTCACTCGAGCTTCTATGGGGGAGTGAGATATATAGTGAATTTATCACCGATCCTGAGCTTGTTGATAAAGGTTTGGAAATGATGGCAAAAGCCCAGGCCGGTCTGGCAAAACACCTTCTTCAGTTTACAACGGATGAGCATCAGGGCTTTACACATCAGCATGCCACAACAATAAAAGGGAATATTCTGATCAGGAACGACTCGGCAATAATGATTTCACCTGAAATGTATGCCCAACAGGTAGCTCCCCACGATGAATATGTGTTGAAAGAGATGAATGGTGGAGGCATTCATTCATGCGGTAATATTGATTTCAATATACCCGAAATATTCAGGCTGAATTCCATTAAGTGTTTTGATTTTGGTCAATCGTGGTTAAATGATCTTGATTCGGTCTATTCTTTAGCCAGGGAGCTGAAAATTCCTCTTATCAGAATCCGGGTTGAAAAAGATGAGTTATTATCAGGCAGAATTTCGAAGCGTTTTACAACGGGTGTTTCGCTGTTTTACAATGCCGCTTCGTTTGAAGAAGCACAATCAGTATCAAAACAATATAATGATCTGTTCAGATATCAGTAAAATAATACCAATATAATTATGAAAATCAAGATTCTCCATTTTCTGCTTCTTCCTGCGGTATTTCTGGGAGGGATATTAAATTCAGAGCTTTCATCCGGACAAACAATAGTCGATCAGGTACTCTGGCAGAAAGGCACCGGTAGTTATAACAATTACAGGATCCCTTCAATTATTGTTACCAAAAAAGGAACTATCCTGGCTTTTTGTGAAGGAAGGGAAGGAGGCGATGCAGGTGATATAAATATCCTAAGGAAACGTTCCCCGGATAATGGCAAAACATGGAGTAAAGAGATGATTATCTGGAATGATGGGCAAAATACATGTGGAAACCCTTGTGCTGTTGAGGATACTGAGACCGGCAGGATCTGGCTCCTTCTTACCTGGAACAATGGGAAAGACGGTGAAAGCAATATTATAAACAAAAAGTCGATTGATTCGAGATTTCCCTATTCTTGTTATTCAGATGATGATGGGGTGAGCTGGTCAAAACCTGAGAAAATGTCTTCCGCTTGTAAAGATCCTTCCTGGGGATGGTATGCAACAGGCCCTGGTATTGGAATTCAACTTAAAACCGGAAAGTATAAAGGAA
>DCFT01000091.1 GCA_002319885.1 Bacteroidales bacterium UBA1797 | reverse complement strand
AAAGCAGGACGGTTGCATATTCTGGAAATCATGAACCGGACTATCTCAGAACCACGTCCTGATCTTAAACCGCATGCTCCAAGGATTGAAATGCTGACCATTCCCAAAGAACTGATCGGTGCGCTTATTGGACCTGGTGGAAAAGTAATACAGGAGATTCAGCGGGTTACAGGGGCTACAATAATTGTAGAAGAAGTTGATGGACACGGTGATGTAAATATATTTGGTGAGAATGCTGAAGTTATTACCGCGGCACTCGACTGGGTGAAAAAGATTGTTACTGTTCCTGAGATAGGTCAGGTCTATAAAGGGAAAGTTAAAACAATAGTACAGTTTGGAGCCTTTGTTGAAATACTACCTAATAAGGACGGGCTCGTTCATATTTCTGAAATTGAATGGAGAAAGATTGACAAAGTAGAAGATGTACTTAAAGAAGGGCAGGAAATTGAAGTAAAAATAATTGATATTGATCCGAAAACAGGAAAAATTAAATTATCAAGAAAAGAACTTCTTCCCAGGCCACCACGACCTGACCCTGAAAAAAGAAATCCTGAACATAATCAGAATAAGTAATAAGAGCCGGCTTTTTAAGCCGGCTTTCTTATTGCTGTTTCACTTCCAATTTATAAATTTGATTAATTGAATTTTCAATAGTAATCTGGGATGAAGATCAAGTACAATTATGTAGTTATAGAAGGAAATATTGGTGCAGGGAAAACTACCCTATCCAGCAGAATAGCAGAGCAATTCAATGCACATCTGGTACTTGAGCATTTTTCCGATAATCCCTTCCTGCCAAAATTCTATAGCGACCCTGAAAAATATTCCTTTGCTCTGGAACTTTCATTTCTGGCGAGCCGTTATAAACAGCTCAAGGAGGAGCTGGTTCCACAGGACCTCTTTAAATCGTTTACTGTGGCTGATTATTACTTCATGAAATCTCTTGTATTTGCTGCTTCAACACTCACAGGAGATGAATATAATCTTTACCGGCAGATTTTCTATATTATTTATGGCTCTCTTCCAAAACCCGATATTTATGTTTACCTCCATCTTAATACTGACCGGCTATTGGAAAACATTGCAAAAAGAGGACGCAACTATGAGAAATCAATAACCAAAGAATACCTTCAGAAGATACAGGAGAGTTATTTTTCGTTTTTTAAGCAGAATCCGGAGAACAAATATCTTGTTATAGATGTTAATGATATAGATTTTGTTGCAAACGAGAGTCATTATTCAAAAGTGATTGATACAATTTTCTTTGACGAATATCCGGCAGGGTTGAATAAGGTAATTTTGTAATTTTTGGAGGGTTACCTTAAAATATACAGGAAATTAATACATGATGCAGATATGGTACATGTAAATGCTGTAACATATTTAATAAATAATGTAATACTTTTAAGTTATAATGGAGTCATCTTTGTTAAGTATTAAATATCCGAAAATGCACAAAAGTTCACCTGTCTGATATTGACAATCTGCTTTTATGGGTGATAATTTTTAGAAAATAGGTTTTAAAACATAAAGATGAGTTTGAATATAAAAAGGATAAAATATATTGAGCATAAGACCTGTCTTAAAGTCCGTAAAAGCTTGTTTAGCTACAAATTATAAAAACATTATGAATCACGGCATATCGACATATAATTTTGATTAATTTGCTTAAAATATGACTATTTTATTGTAAATTTGCGTTTAAGTTACATTTTTTAGTTAATAGTATATTAAAAACCGTAAAACAAAGTATCATTAACAAATAACATTTTTAAATTATGAAAAAATTCAAAAGCTATTTTATCCTTATCCTGGCCGCAGCTGTTATGACAGGTTGCAGTGGTTTGAATAAGATGAAGAAAGATTCTAACCTGGTTAAGTACGAGGTTACTCCAAAAGTTCTTGAAACACATGCCGGTGTAGTTACTGTTACAATTAAAGGTACCTATCCTCCAAAGTACTTTGATAAGAAAACGACAGTTACTGCTACACCTGTTCTCACATATAATGGTGGTGAAACTGCTTTTGATAAAGTCGAGGTTCTTCAGGGTGAAAGTGTTCAGGCTAATAATAAAGTAATTACCGCAACTGGCGGAGATTTTACCTATACGAATACCATACCTTACAAGGATGCCATGAAAATGTCAGAACTGGTGTTAAGGGTGAAAGCTGTCAGAGGTAAAAAAAGTCTCGATTTTGACCAGGTTAAACTTGCTGATGGTGTAATTGCTACTTCTACTTTGGTTTTAAAGGATGCAAGAACTATTAAGATGAAAGATAATTATATCAGAATTAATCCGGAAAATAAGGTAGCTGATATTCATTATGATATAAACCAGGCTGAATTAAAGAGCAAGGAACTTAAAGCAGAAGACATTGCTCTCCTTAAAGAATATATAAAATCTGTAGCAGCTGATTCGACCCGAAAGTTAAAATCTACCGATGTAAGTTCATATGCATCTCCCGACGGAACAATGAAAATCAACGCTCCATTGTCAGAAAGAAGAGGTAAAACAGCTGACAAATTCATAAGAAAAGAATTTGATAAAGTCCCTGCAGCAAATGCTGAAGGTTTCTTCAATGAAAAAACTACTGCTGAAGACTGGGACGGATTTAAATCAGAAGTAGAAAAATCGAGTATTCAGGATAAAGAGCTTATACTGCGTGTTCTCTCAATGTATTCTGATCCCGACGTCCGTGATAAAGAGATTAAAAACATGACTGCCGCATTTGATAAGCTAAAAACTGACATTCTTCCTCAATTGAGAAGATCAAAAATGGCTGTCAATGTTGATGTTATTGGCCGTACTGATGATCAGATCCTTGCACAAATGAGATCAGACCCTTCTGTTCTGAGCCTGGAAGAAATGCTTCGCGCTGGCGCACTAACTACTGATCCTAATGAACAACTTAAGTTTTACCAGGCTACAGCAGAAAAATTTCCTACATGTATCCGTGCAAAGAATAACATGGGATGCGCATTAATGGATTTAGGTAAGACAGATGAAGCAATTGCAGAATTTGAAAAAGCAAAAGCTATTCAAAATAATGATGTAGTAAAAAATAATCTTGGTTTCGGCGCACTTGTTAAAGGTGATTTAGCTAAAGCTGAAGAGTATTTCAATTCAATGACAGCAGCAACTCCTGAGTCAAAATATGGTCTTGGCATAATTGCAATAACAAAAGCTGAATATGACAAAGCTGTTAATTACTTTGGAAATGAGCCTAGCTTCAATCTTGCACTTGCTCTATATCTGAAAGGTGATGTCGAAAAGGCAAAAGCTACCCTTGATAGCATGACAAACCTATGCAAATGTGGAAAACCATCCTACCTGAAAGCTGTTATCGGAGCTCGTCTTGATGATAGGAATTATATGCTGAGCAACCTTCGTGAAGCAATAGGATTTAACGCTGATTGGAAAGCTTATGCAAAGACTGATCTTGAGTTTGCTAAGTTCTTTAATGATGATACTTTTAAATCTACAGTTCAATAATATATAAATTACATAAAATTGTAGTAGGGTCGTTGCGCGCAACGACCCTATTTTATTTTTTTATTCACCTCCCACAACACGATACCCACGCTGATTGCAATATTGAATGAGTGTTTTGTCCCGAATTGAGGTATCTCAACGCATAGATCACAACGGTTGACGATTTCCTGATCAACGCCGTTTACTTCATGACCAAAAACAAGAGCATATCTCCGGTCATCCATAAGATGTAATTCCTGCAGAGCTACTGATCCCTCAGCTTGCTCTACTGCAATAATTATGTATCCTTCTTCTTTTAGTTCTTTTAGTGCGGTTAATGTATCAGAAAAATATTTCCATTTAACGGATTCAGTTGCTCCAAGAGCAGTTTTCTGAATCTCCCTGTGAGGCGGAGTGGATGTAATTCCGCATAAATATATTGATTCGGTAAGAAATGCATCTGCCGTCCTGAAAATTGATCCGACATTGCTTTGACTTCTTACATTATCCAGGACTATTATAAAAGGTGCTTTTTTTGTTTTCCTGAACTCTTCCACAGTTTTTCTGTCGAGTTCGCGGTTAAGAAGCTTACGCATACTTTTTTATGCGAAAATAACTATTTAATCTCTTAATTGTTGTTATTTTGTGATCAGTGAATTCTGGTTATAAGAGTCAGTTATTAAATTTAACTTAAGTCAGATGAATGTTCATGAATTTCAGGGTAAGTCTTTATTGAAAGCTTACAATGTTGATATTCAGGAAGGCTTTATCGCTGAAACTCCTGAACAGGCAATTACCATTGCAGAACAATTGCATGAAAAACTGGGTTCTGAATTTTTTGTTGTGAAGGCTCAGATTCATGCCGGGGGTAGAGGGAAAGGTGGTGGAGTTAAACTTGCAAAATCTGTCGAAGACGCTGGCAGGCTTGCCGGCCAGATGCTGGGTATGAAACTGGTCACACCACAAACAGGACCCGAAGGAAAAAAAGTGAACAAAGTACTTATTGCTCAGGACGTTTACTACAAAGGGGAATACGAAACTAAAGAATTTTATATTAGTATTCTCCTTAACAGGGATAACGGAAGATATATTGTTGTCTACTCTCCTGAGGGAGGAATGTCAATTGAAGAAGTTGCCGAAAAATCTCCCGGGCTTATCTTTACAGAGGAAATTGACCCTGCAACTGGCCTCCGTCCATTTCAGACCCGGAATATCGCTTTTAAACTGGGATTATCAGGGAATGCCTTTCGAAACATGCAGCTGTTCCTGTCGGGTATTTATGAAACATTTATTGGCTGCGATGCTCAATTGCTTGAAATCAACCCGGTATTGAAAACCAGTGATAACAGGGTTTTAGCTGTCGATTGCAAGCTGGTTCTCGATGATAACGCACTCTTTCGTCATACAGATCTTCTTGCAATGAGAGATCTTGATGAAGAGGATCCAATTGATGTTGAGGCGGGACAGCATAATCTGAATTTTGTAAAACTCGACGGTAATGTAGGTTGTATGGTCAATGGTGCCGGACTGGCAATGGCCACAATGGATATCATCAAGCTTTCCGGTGGGTCACCGGCTAATTTTCTGGATGTAGGTGGCGGAGCAAGTCCTAAGACAGTAGAGGCAGGTTTCCGTATTATTCTTAAAGATCCCGGAGTGAAAGCAATACTTATAAATATCTTCGGGGGAATCGTGAGATGTGACAGAGTCGCCAATGGCGTTGTTGAAGCCTATAAATCTATTGGTGTCATTCGTGTTCCGGTAATAGTACGACTGCAGGGAACAAATGCAGAAGAAGCAAAACAAATTATTGATAATTCGGGACTGGAAGTGTTTTCAGCTATCTCCTTCAGGGAAGCAGCCGAGCTCGTAGCTAAGATTTTAAACTGATTATGCACGGAAAGTTCTTGTAATGAAATTCAATAAGTCGCATCTTTTTTTTTTATTAAAAATCATTTCAGTTGTATTGTTTGTTATAATTTCAATCTTTCTTTTCATTAAGAGAGATAGAAAAAATCCTATATCAGCTTATTTCAGTACCAGGTGTATAGACTACAGGCAAAAGGATTTTAGCAGAAAGTTAAATGACAGAATTGTAGATTATTCTGCGGCAGCAAAATTGAGAGGCATCGGAATATGCAAGGATGCAGATGATCTAAAAAAGAAAATATCAGAAGGTAAGCTTGTAAAGGTTAAAAGCGGCAGCAGGTACATCGTCGAAAAAATGTCATTCAGTTATCCTTGCATTACTGGTGACAGCAAAATACTTCTTGATGAGATTGCCGGGAGATTCAGCCTTAAGGCATCACAGAAAGGATTAAACGGAGTCAAATTTTATATTACATCTATGACCCGGAAAGCAGATAATGTAAAGAGCCTGCGGAAATTCAATGGTAATGCCTCTGCAAACAGCCCTCACCTTTATGGTAACGCTTTCGACATAAGCTATAAGAGATTTGTAGCCCGAAAATGGGTTTTAACAAATTGTGATAAAAGATTTTTAAAAGATGCTCTTGGTGAGGTTATCTGGCAGTTAAGATCAGAAAATAAGTGTTGGGCTACCCACGAGAAAATGCAGAATTGTTATCATGTTGTTACCCGTTAAACAGGCGACTCTTTAATTCCTTATTTTTTATGCGATTCATCGCAAAAAGGTTTGTTCCCCGATTTACCACATCTGCATAGACTGACTTCGGATAAAGAAATTTCTTTATTCCGCTGCAAATCTTTAATCAAAATCTTACCAGTAATTTTTAAGGGTCCGAAATCAATCACTTCAACTATAGTCTGGGACTTATTTTCACTATTATTTTCCATACTTTGAATATTATCCTATAAAACCGGCCTTTCTGTGCTGCCCGTCGCAGAAAGGCATATGATCGCTAATTCCACACCGGCATAATGAGATCATACTATTATTAACTTCTTTTTTATTCCCATTATATAACAGTGTAAAAGTGCCTTTAAGAACAATTGGTCCATCAGGCATGATCTTCACTGAAACGGGTTCCTCATTCGAATCAGTATCAACAGAATTCATTAATTCAGGTCTCCTGAAATTAATGTGATTTAGCTGATCACTCCCTACAGACTCATTTTTTGATTCATCATTCCATTTCCATGCCAGTGCTTCAGTGGGACATAAATTAACAACCTCAATTATTTTTTCGGTTGTTGCACCATTCATGTCAACCCATGGCCTCCTGCTTGGATCAAAAACCTCGAGGAGCTCTCTGTAGCAATAGGAAGCATGCACGCAAGCGGATGGTTTCCAATATACTGTAATATCATTGTTTTTATATCTCCTGCCTCCTGTAAATTGGCCATTGTTACTTTCCATCACCACTAAAATTTTAATTCTTTGATTATTATTTGATTCTGACCAGCTGATTATTAACTACTTAAGACCCAGAATCTAAACAATATAATCAGAGCAAATCGATATGTAAATTTCACGGTCGCAATTTAGCATTTTTTATAAACATTCCGGTTGTAGTAACATAACGAATATTTATATTTGTGTTATATCATATTTTAAATGAGTAAAATTCATTTAATTAGACGCAAAATTAAAATGGTGCCCCGTATTAAATAATCCAGGATGATAATACCGGTTATCATGTGGGTGTTTTTTTATATTTAAATATTAAGAGTTGTTAATTTAATAATTCCAGGCGTTAAAAATTTATCGGACAGTATATTATGATAAGCAGAAGTTTGGGTTACCTGTTAACAGGTGTGATCTTGTCACAATCAATAAGTCATTTAATCCTGACTCTCCTGGCTCTGTTGGTAACAGTCTGCTTAATAATAATTTTTTTCTCCATCAGGATTAAAAGAGTTAACAAGGAACTTTTAGAGAGGAACAAACAAATACTGGATATCAATGCTGACCTAAAAAGATCAAACAACGAACTGGCAATCCAAAAGGAACTTATAGCACAAAAACATTTTGACTCAGATAAGTTTTATGAGATGCTTGTCCAATCTGCCAATGATGGTATTTCCTTTTATGACAGGGACTGGAATTTACGATTCACAAATGCTGCATTTTATTCAATGATTGGCTATGACAGGGATTCTTATACTGCTTTAAATCCCCCCGATCTTATTCATCCCGATGATCAGGATTACCAGCTTAGAAGAGAGCAATCGCTGGTAAACAACGGATTTTTTGAAACTGAATTAAGACTCAGACATAAATCAGGTCATTATATAAATTTGTCAACCAGATCAGTTACAGTACGGGACGACAACGGCGAGGTTTTAGGAGCCCTTACTATTTCCCGTGATATCACCAGGTTAAAACAGGTTCATGAGGAACTTATTAAAGCAAATATAGGGGCCGAAGCAAGTAACAGACTCAAATCTAATTTTCTGGCAAATATCTCTCATGAAATTCGTACTCCTTTAAACAGTGTAGTCGGCTTTTCGAATCTTCTCCTGTCTAATAATCTGTCAAATGAAGTTAAAGAGGAATATATTGAACATATAAATCATAATAGCGAAAAGTTACTTCAGATAATTGGTGATATTATCGACCTGTCACGTCTCGAAAGTTCCCAGATTGAAATTACTTATGAAGAGGCATCGCTCAGTACAATTGTCAACGAGATAATTGAAGAGGCCCGGCAGGTTATTAAACGAAACGAAAAGCCTATTATCCTCAATGTTAAAAATTATTTTGAAGATGTTGGTGATCTGATTTTTACCGACAGGATATGGCTAAAAAGGGTATTGAATCATCTTATGGACAATGCAGTAAAATTTACTCTTGAAGGATCAGTGGAGTTTTCGTATTTACTGGAAGATCAAAATATTGCATTCAAAATCAGAGATACAGGAATCGGGATAAATAAAGAAAACCTTGGAAGGATATTTGAAGAATTCCGTCAGGAATTTGATGGACATCATCGTCCTTTTGAAGGACTGGGAATAGGACTTACCCTGGCAAAAGAGGTTATTGAAAGGATGGGAGGTAAGATCATAGTTGAATCAGAAAAAGGAGTTGGTTCTGAATTTAGTTTTTCAATTCCTTACAGGCCGGCTGGCAGCTCTAAACCTAAAATTGCTGCAAGCACTAATGAGCAGATTTTAAAACCGATTGACTGGAGTTCAAGAAAATGTCTGCTGGTTGATGATAATAAGGACGTACTAATATACCTGAACCGAATACTCACTGATACAGGAGTTGCAATTGTTACCGCGAGATCGGGTTTTGAAGCTATAGAGATAATCAAAAACACACCCGATATTGATGTTGTGTTGCTTGATATGCAGATGCCTGAAATGAATGGAATAGAGGCAACCAAAGAGATAAGAAAAATCAGGAAAGATATCCCGATTATTGCCCAGACAGCATTTATTTTTGAAGATGATAAAGATATCATCCTCGAAGCCGGATGTGATGCCTGTCTTATCAAACCCATAAGAAAGGAACATTTGCTGACAGTTATGTTAAGCTTCGTTAAATCAAACTGATCCGGATTTTACAACCCTTTTAACCACTGTGAATACTAAACTTTGTTCTTGAAGTCAGGAAAGATAGCATGTACACAGAATTAGAGCTCTCAGTGACCCTTGCTCCGGACCTGTAAGACCTTTTCGGTTTAACATTCTATTTGGTTACATATCTAAATTTTATCTTACTTTGCATTCATCATAAGCTGATGATAAATAATCTATTCGCTGATATAATTTTGCCCCTTGCCGTAAGGGGAAGATTCACTTACAGGATCCCGCCAGATCTTGCGGAAGATGTTAGACCAGGAGTAATGGTCACTGTTCAGTTTGGAGGACGAAATCAATATTCAGGAATTGTTTTCGGTGTTCACGATAAAACGCCGGACATTAAAAACGTAAAATCTATTATCAGTGTGAACCATGGGACACCTGTGATCAATACTTCGCAGCTCAAACTATGGACCTGGATATCAGAGTATTATTTGTGCAGCGAAGGAGAAGTGTTGAAAGCTGCTATCCCCAGCGAATTGAATCTAAATAATTATAAACCACGACTTGAAACATTTATAAAGCTTTCAGAGAAATATTCTGAAGGTGAGCTAAATGAAATTCTTGATAAACTAAAAAAAGCTCCCCGGCAACAAGATGTTCTTTCCTCATACATCAGACTTACCGGTTATGCTGAAGGATCTGAAATATTATCTGTAAACAAATCAGTTCTTCTCTCCGAATCGAATTCCTCTGCAGCCAATGTGGAGTCTATTGTCCGAAAAGGCATTCTGAAATCGGTGTCATTACCTGTTTCAAGAATGACGGAAGCTGGCAGTTATAAAGAACCGGTAAAGTCACTCAGTGATGCTCAGCAGGCAGCTTATCTTATGATTAAATCGCAGTTTCGTGAAAAGGATGTTGTACTGCTTCATGGAGTGACTTCCAGTGGGAAAACTGAAATATATATACATTTGATTGAAGAGCAATTAAAGAGAGGTAAACAGGTCCTTTATATGTTGCCCGAAATCGCACTGACTACTCAGATAATCCTCAGGCTTAAAAGACATTTTGGACCGGTAACGGGAGTATATCACTCACGGTTCAGTAATAATGAGAAAGTTGAGATATGGAAAAAAGTCTCAGAGGAAGATCCTATTAAGAGTTACAGGCTTATTCTTGGTGTGAGATCCTCTCTTTTTCTTCCTTTTTCCAATCTGGGGTTGATTATTGTTGATGAGGAACATGACGGTTCTTACAAGCAGCATGACCCTGCGCCACGATATCATGCCCGTGATTCTGCAATTATGCTTGCGGCGATTCACAACGCAAAAACAATTTTAGGTTCTGCTTCTCCTTCGATTGAGAGTTATAATAACGCCATTAATGGTAAGTATGGATTAACGGAATTAAAAGAGAGATTCGGGTTTATTAAACTACCTTCTATAGTTCTTGCAAATACACGCGAGGCATACAGGAAAAAACTGATGGTTTCTCATTTCACGCCTGAATTGTTAAATGCAATGGATGAGGCACTGGGTAATGATGAACAGATAATTCTTTTTCAGAACCGGAGAGGTTTTTCTCCCTATATCGAATGTTCAGAATGCGGATGGATACCTGTTTGCATACAATGTGCCGTAAACCTAACATATCATAAGGGTATCGGGAAACTGGTCTGTCACTACTGCGGATATACAACGACTATGCCTTCAAAATGTGATAATTGCCATTCTACAGGAATGGTAACAAGGGGATTTGGAACTGAGAAAATCGAAGATGAGATAAAAATCGTTTTTCCGGCAGCCAGGGTTGCAAGAATGGATCAGGATACCACGCGGAATAAAAACTCATTCAGCAAATTAATAAGGGCTTTTGAAGAACGGCGTATTGACATACTCATCGGAACACAGATGATATCCAAGGGACTCGATTTTGAGAATCTTACTGTTGTGGGGATATTAAACGCCGATAACCTCTTAAACTATCCCGATTTCAGGGCACATGAAAGGAGTTTTCAGCTTATGGAACAGGTTAGCGGAAGAGCGGGAAGAAGACAGAAGCAGGGTAAAGTAGTTATACAGACATCCGACCCTGCACATAAAATAATACGAATGGTTTTGCGGCACGATTATGAAGGCATGTTCAGGATGCAGACCGATGAGAGAACGACTTTCAACTATCCGCCATTCTGCAGGATGGTTAAAATAAGTATAAAGCATAAGGACCGTGCTCAATTAAACTATTTCTCAGATATCCTGGGCCGCGATCTGAAAGAAATATTCGGGAAAAGAGTATTGGGACCGGAATCGCCTGTAATTTCTCAGGTACAATTGTGGTATATAAAAAACATAATCATAAAAATTGAGAGAGAAAAACCTCAGGTAAAAGCCAAACAGCTTATCATGGAGACAATTGGCAGGCTCGAAAATTCGAAAGGAGCTTCGGCGCTAAAGATTGCTGTGGATGTGGATCCATATTAGTAAAGACAAAAGTGAATTAAGTGTGCTGTGTCACTCTCCCGATAGATCGGGACTTTGTGCTCTTTGTAGTCAATGGTTTTTCCTTTATTAATTTGTCACTCCTAAAAAAAAGCTACTTTTGAATTATAATAAATGCTCATATGAAAATAGAAGTATCAAACGGCGAGATAATTGATAAGCTAACCATTATCCAGATAAAGCTTGAGAGGATCAAAGATGAGGCGAAACTGGTAAATCTTCAAAAGGAATACAATGAGCTTTCTAAAGCAGCATCAACTATAATCAGCACTTCCGATTCGTTATATAAATCGCTGTATGCAGTGAATTGTGAATTATGGGACATAGAAGACCATATCCGCGATCTTGAGAGAAGAAAGGACTTTGGAAGCAATTTTGTTTCAACTGCCAGGTCGGTATATATTAAAAACGATAAAAGATCGGGAATAAAACGAGATATTAATATCAGAACCTCATCAGGACTTATTGAGGAAAAATCATACGAAAAATACTGAGATGCGACTGCTGGTTATCAGAACTTCGGCAATGGGTGATGTAGCTCTTACCACCCCAGTTTTGAAAGGGATGAGAGAGCAATTTCCTGAAGTTGAGATGGTCCTTCTGACACGACCAGGCTTCAAACCTTTTTTTTCTTCAAATGCCGGGCTTCAACTTTTTACTACCGATTTTAAGGACAGGCACAAGGGGATATGGGGATTGATATGTCTGTTCAAAGACATCAAAATGGAACATAAAATCGATTATGTCGTTGATCTGCATGATGTATTAAGATCGAAGTTCCTGCGATTTTTTTTCAGACTTACAGGTGTTCCTGCAGCTGTCATTGACAAAGGACGAATCGAAAAAAAATCCCTTATTACGGGTAAGAAAAAAATCCGTTTAAAGCACTCTGTGGAAAGATATTGTGATGTCTTTTCCAAAGCTGGGTTTCCTGTTACGCCATCAAAAGATAATTGGATTGTTCCGGCTCCGGATAAAATTTTGAAAGCAGAATTCTTAGATGAGATGCGTGGGTTTTTAAATATCGGAGTGGCTCCTTATGCAAAACATAAACTGAAAATCTGGCCCGAGAGTAGTATAATAAAGCTGATGGAGTTGATATCGGCAACTTATAAAATCAAAATCTGGTTATTTGGCGGTAAAGAAGATTTTGAAAAGCTTACATCTTTACAGGCAAAAATTCCGGGATCAACTAACCTTGCAGGAAAGCTTAATCTCGATGAAGAGCTGACTTTCATGAGTAAGCTTGATCTGATGATTTCGATGGACTCTTCCAATATGCATATGGCAGCGCTTGTCGGGACAAAAGTCATCTCCATCTGGGGAGGTACTGATCCCCTGGCTGGCTTTTCAGCATGGATGCAACCTGATAACTTTTCGATCCGGATCGCGGTGGAAGAATTAGACTGTCGTCCATGCACAATCTACGGCAAAGGAAAAACCAGAAACGATTTTGCATGCATGAAGCTGCTGACACCTGAACTGGTCTTTAACAGAATAGATAAATTGGTATTATCAATTTTAAACAAAAAATAGGAAAAATTAACCACGAGTTCACAAAGCAGGCACAAAGAACACAGAGTCATTTGTAGATCAGCCCTTTGTGTTTGTGTAAAGCCTTTGAGATCTTTGTGGTTAAAGGATTTCAATTTAACTTAAAAATATTCCATAATGAACTTTGAAGAAGAACAACAAATAGGTTTTAGCAGATTCTCATCAGGAATGTCTAAAAAGAGACTATTTGTTCCATTATTAATCCTCGCTATCATACTTATTGTATTCACAATTCAGAAAAAAGGAAAGAAGCCAGAATTAAATCCTGTTGACCTGGTTAATCCATTGATGGGAACTGATTCAGAATATAAGTTGTCAAATGGAAATACCTATCCAGCAATTGCATTGCCATGGGGTATGAATTTCTGGACTCCCCAGACACGTAATATGGGAAATGGCTGGAGTTATACCTACAATGATTATAAGATTATGGGAATAAAGCAGACGCACCAGCCCAGTCCATGGATCAATGATTATGCAGCTTTCTCATTAATGGCTGTTACAGGAAAGATCAGAATAGGTGAAAATGAAAGAGCTTCCTGGTTCTCGCATAAAGCGGAAGTGGCCAAACCGTACTATTATAGTGTCTACCTTGCTGATTATGATGTCACAGCCGAAGTTACTCCTACAGAAAGGGCAGCTATTTTTCGTTTTACTTTTCCCGAAACTGACTCCTCATTTATCCTTCTTGATGGCTTTAACAAAGGATCGATGGTGAAAATAATTCCTTCAGAAAATAAAGTCATTGGTTATTGCCGTAATAATCATGGAGGAGTACCTGCAAATTTTCATAATTACTTTGTTGCGGTATTTGACCATGATTTTACTTATACAAATACCTGGCATGGTGACACGTTAAATGTAAATAAGCTTGCAGAAGAGGGTTATCATGCAGGAGCAGTGCTTGGATTTAAAACCAAAAAAGGAGAAAAGATAAATGTTAGGGTTGCTTCTTCGTTTATCAGTCCGGAACAAGCTTTATTAAATCTCACACATGAGACAGGCGATAAGGATTTTGAAACTATAAAAAAAGAAGGAAAAGAAGCATGGAACAAACAACTTGGCAGGATTGATGTCGAAGGAGGTACTCTGGATCAACAACGTACATTCTATTCCTGTCTTTACAGAATGATATTATTTCCCCGCCAGTTCTTCGAGATAAATTCTAAAAAAGAGATAGTTCATTACAGTCCATATAACGGTGATGTGCTTCCGGGTTACATGTACACCGATAATGGATTCTGGGATACTTTCCGGGCACTTTTCCCATTCGTTACCCTCATGTATCCCGATGAAGATGCCAGGATAATGGAAGGGCTTGTCAATGCCTGCAAAGAGAGTGGCTGGCTTCCTGAGTGGGCAAGCCCTGGCCATCGCGATTGCATGATTGGCTCAAATTCGGCATCACTGATTGCTGATGCATATAATAAAGGAATAAGGGGATACGATATTGAAGCACTTTATCAGGCTATCATTAAGAATACCAAAGGTCCAGGACCCGTATCATCAGTTGGTCGGTTAGGTGCAGATTATTATAATAGAATTGGTTATGTGCCTTATAATGTTGGAATTAACGAAAATGCTGCCCGTACACTTGAGTATGCCTACGCAGATTTTTGTATCTGGCAACTGGCCGTGGAATTAGGAAAGCCAAAGGATGAGATTGACCTTTATGCAAAAAGAGCAATGAACTATAAAAATGTGTTTGATGAAGGCCGAAAACTGATGAGAGGACGAAATCTCGATGGTAAATTTCAGTCGCCTTTCAGTCCTTATAAATGGGGTGATGCATTTACTGAAGGAAACAGCTGGCATTATACCTGGTCTGTTTTTCAGGATGTTGCTGGGCTCGTAAACCTGATGGGGGGTAAGGAGAATTTTATTTCAAAACTTGACTCTGTTTTTACTGTTCCTCCAATTTTTGATTATTCATATTACGGAGTAGTAATCCACGAAATACGCGAGATGCAGATTGCAAATATGGGAAATTACGCACATGGTAATCAGCCAATTCAGCATATGATTTATCTTTATAATTATGCTGGTCAGCCATGGAAAACACAATATCATGTGCGTGATGTAATGGATAAGCTATATAATTATACACCGGATGGTTATTGCGGAGATGAAGACAATGGCCAGACTTCAGCATGGTATGTATTTTCAGCGCTTGGTTTTTATCCTGTTACTCCCGGAACCGATGAATATGTTATCGGTTCTCCATTATTCAATAAAGCGACACTTCATTTTGAAAATGGGAAGACACTTGTAATTAAAGCAACCGGGAATTCAAAGGAAAATATTTATGTGCAGGATATTGAATTTAATGGTAAGAAGGTAAATGTTAATTTTTTCAGGCAGGAGGATATGTGGAAAGGAGGGACGATTATTTTCAAAATGGGTCCTGAGCCTCAAAAAAAGCGTGGTACCGAAAAGGAAGATTATCCATATTCAATGAGCACAGGAAATAAACTATAGGAACTGTCACTGAGAGACACAGAGAAGCGCAGAGTGTCACAGAGGCAAATCAGTAAACACTTTATTAAATGAGAAAATAAGGAAGATTAATAAGTAGGAAAGAGCAGTTATCTTGGGTTTAGCTGCTCTGTGTGACTCTGTGCTTCTTTGTGTCCCTCTGTGTAAGTTCTTTTTTACTGGTAATTATATAAATATTAACATGTCAAAGTATATAAAATTTTCTATTTACATTTTGGGCTTAGGTATTTTCCTTTGCTCTTGTCGCAATACTCAGATTAAACCGATTAACTTAGAAAAAACAGGATCAGATTATTACCAGGAGCGATACCGGCCACAGTTTCATTTCTCACCTGAAGCCCACTGGATGAACGATCCCAATGGCCTGGTATTTTTCAACGGGGAATATCATCTTTTTTACCAGTATTATCCCGACAGTACAGTATGGGGACCAATGCACTGGGGCCATGCCGTAAGTGCCGATCTGATTCATTGGAAGCATTTACCCATTGCGCTATATCCCGATTCCCTGGGTTATATTTTTTCGGGTAGTGCTGTAGTTGATTCAATGAATACATCAGGATTCGGTTCTGCTGAAAAGCCCCCAATGGTTGCAATTTTTACATACCATAATCCCAAACTTGAAAAAAGTGGGAGTAAAGTATTTCAGAACCAGGGAATAGCTTTTAGCCTTGACGGTGGGAGGGTCTGGACAAAATATTCTGCTAACCCGGTATTAAAGAATCCGGGTATCCGCGATTTCAGAGATCCAAAGATGTTCTGGAATGAAAAGATAAAGAAGTGGAATTTAATTATGGCAGTTTATGACCGGGTGTATATTTATTCTTCGTCCGACATTAAAAACTGGACATTTGAAAGCGAATTTGGGATGGGAATCGGTGCTCATGGGGGCGTATGGGAATGTCCCGACCTTTTTCCTTTAAGGGTGAAAGGGAGTGATATTACCAAATGGGTCATGCTTGTAAGCATAAATCCTGGCGGGCCCAATAGCGGTTCAGCTACACAGTATTTTACCGGTGAGTTTGACGGTCATAAGTTTGTGCCTGACGATACAGATACAAGGTGGATTGACTGGGGACGTGATGATTATGCGGGTGTAACATGGTCAGATATACCGCGGAGTGATGGCAGAAGGATCTTCATTGGGTGGATGAGCAACTGGGAATATGCTACTGTGGTACCGACAACTGTCTGGCGTAGTGCGAATACCATTCCACGTGAATTATCTTTGATGTATGAAAGCGGGAAGTATTTACTTATCTCCCAACCGGTGAGAGAATTTAAAAACCTTCGCAGCAAATCAGATGAGGTTGTTATTGCACCACAAAGTTTTTCAGGCGAAAAAGAAATTTCAACTAACCACATACCGCTGATGCAAAGTGAATTATTATTTGACTTCAATCTTTCTGATCCCATGATAGATACAGCTGGTGTCATTCTTGAAAACAGTTTGAATGAAAGATTTGTCATTGGTTATTTACCATTTCAGAAACAATTTTATATTGACAGAAGAAATGCCGGGAATTCAGACTTTTCCACAGAATTTGCAAGTGTCGCTTCAGCGCCTTACTCAGCCAATATTAACTTAAAGTTACATTTATTGATTGATGCTTCTTCAGTTGAACTCTTTGTTGATGACGGCAGACTGGTTATGACCAGTCTTGTCTTCCCGACTGAAAAGTTTACTACACTTAAATTGTTTTCAAAGGGGGGGAGCCTCCAATTGAACAAAGCGGAATTTTATGGAATTGAGAGAATATGGCCTTAAAGAAAGAAAGGAGCGATATTTATTCTTATCAGATTCTTAATTTTATTTTTAATCTAGCCAGCAAAGCTGTCAAACCAACCATAAGCAATGCCCATACCAACGATCCGGCAACAACAATTAAAGGTTCCTGTGATTGTTTATATATGAGTAATGGAATTCCTGAACTCCATATCAGATAATAAAGTATATCGGGAGCAAGATAAGTTGTGAGTGAGTTCTCTCCCGCAGGTTGAAGGAATGACGCCCAGCGTATTTTATTTTTCACATCGACAATCCAGTACAGCAGAATGAATACCAGGTAGCTGATACCACTACAGATCATTGCCCAGCTGGGAGTTGCCTGTATTTTTGAAATTATAAACCACCTCCTAAGAAAAAATCCTGCGGCAAGGAAGAATAAACCCAGACCTGCAAAGATCAGGAGCGATTTTTTAAATTCTTTATTTGGAATTCGTTTTATTAAGAGTCCGCCAATCAAGCCTGAGAGAACAATAAATGGCACATTCCCTTCAATAATGATACCCAATAATGGTTTGGCAGGATCGAGGAATCCAAGTAATTTCCATCCTGACAGCATGTTTAGTATCAGGAAAAACAGAGCAAATAAAGATGTTTTTAAAATCGAATCACGGCAAAGAACATAAGTAAAAGCCGAAACAAGATATCCCCAGCCGATAAGTCCGAGAATCCCCCACCAGCTTGTAATTAATGATCCATCATTTTCGGGTTGCCCCGATCTGAATTTAAAGATCAGGAATACAAAGATTGCGATGGCTAATATTTTAAGACCAGTTATGGTGAAAAATTTGTTTTCCTTATCGGGATAATCATTCCAGAAAAGAAAGACAGCTACATACATAAGTATGGCCCATAAGTTTCTGCTGATACCGGTAAGCTCCGGATTGACCCTCTCGCTGTTAAGCATGAGTACACCTATTATGATCAGACTTATAGATCTGGTGAAAATATGTCTGCTGATATCATAAAGAGACTGGCCAGAAGAGAATCTTTTAGCGAATGCAAATGGGATAGCCATTCCTACTATAAAAAGGAAGCCAGGGAATACCCAGTCGGCCAGACCCATACCATCGAAATCAGCTGTCTGGTGGCCGAGCCATGCAGGTGCTATATTCATATTCAGATCGTTGACAAACAGCATGAGGACTAGTGTAAGTCCCCTCATAATGTCTATTGAAGAGATACGGTTGTAGTTGGTCATTGGGTTGGAGCGATTTAATATGCAAAGGTTAAAAAAATAAAGATATGAAGTATCACCGGCTTATAAAAGAGCTGGTATCCTCTTATGATAGAGGAATCGGGGGGTAATAGCTTAAGTAAAATGGACCGTCTGTATTGAACCGGGGAGGGGATGGAAAAAATTAACGCTCACTAATATAAATAAAATAATTCTTCCCGGGGAATGGTTATTTGATAACGTTTTGTGCCATTTACAGTAAATGAGTTGCTGCTCCGGAAAGAATTACAGTTTTCTAAATTTCAGACCATTAAATATGCAGTCTGAGAAGAAGTTGCATAATTAAAATGCAAGAAACTACGAATAATATTTTATCCTGCAGAAGTTTGCATTTTCGTTTTACCTTCATGGGGATTGGTTTTTCCGTTTACGTCGATATCGGAAACTTCAACTTTTCCACCATCAAATTTTCCTGAGATACTGTCAAGCATGGAGTTGAATTTTTTCTTAACAGAATCAAGATAGTCTTCGCTTTTTCTGACTATCTTATTGCGGCTTTCAGATCCTTTATCGGGAGCAAATAAGACCCCGATCAATGCACCGGCAGCAAGTCCGCCCAGCGCTCCTAATATTACTTTTCCCGAGATCATGATTTTAATTTTTTAAGTGTTAATATAGTCGTGAAACCTTATAGTTATTCAACAAAAATCTGCAGTAATTGTTTGGTGAAATTTAATTTTATTTTGCAGTTTTTTCTTTGTAAAAAAACGGTCGTTTTACCATAGTATGCTCAGGAATAGTGTAACTATTCAGAATAGAAAAATCGCTGAGATCCTTCGGTTGTAGTTTTAAAAATGTTTTGTAATGAGGATAGATTGATTATTTTTGTACTCCTCTTGATGAATAAGGGAAGGGGGCTGGGTAAATTTATAAACCTCCTATGTCAGAGCTTCGGGGGTCAATACCCTCCTTCGCTAGGGCTTCGGAGGTCAAAGACCACCTTCGCTAAAGCTAAGGTGGATAATACGGGGTGTGGCGCAGTTGGTAGCGCGCTACGTTCGGGACGTAGAGGCCGGAAGTTCGAGTCTTCTCACC
>DCFT01000108.1 GCA_002319885.1 Bacteroidales bacterium UBA1797 | reverse complement strand
ATGCAGTCATTTATTTCGCAGGTAAACTACTCAATAAACAGCAAGTACTTTTTTTCAGGTTCATTCAGGGTTGACCAGTCTTCCTCGTTTGCACCTAAAAAGCGCACTGCAATGTTCCCCAGTCTTTCTGCAGCATGGAATATAAGCAGTGAGGATTTCATGAAATCAGTAAAAATGGTGAGTAACCTAAGGCTTAAACTGAGCTGGGGCAAAACCGGGATGAAGGATATCGGACCTTATAAGTACCTTGAACAGTTCAGTTATACCACACAATACAATGGACTCCCGGCAGCAATCCCCTTCCAGATGGCCAATCCGAACCTGACCTGGGAACAAACCGATCAGCTTAACGCCGGGGTGGAGTTGGGATTATTCCAAAGGATCAACGTGGATTTCAACGTATATAAGAATATCACAAAGAATCTCCTGGTGTACCGCGATCTTCCTCCTTCAGGCGGATTCAGGAAACAATGGCAGAACATAGGCAATTCTGAAAATAATGGTGTGGAGTTGAGTATTTCTACGACCAACATAAAATCTCCCGATTTTACATGGACAACTGACTTCACTATCGGGTTCAATAAAAACAGACTTTCCGGTTTCGGAAGTGATACAATACAGAATGCCAATGCATATGGGATTGTACAGATTTATCACAATGGAGGTACACTCTATTCGTGGTATGCAAAAGAATATTATGGTATAGATCCTGCAAACGGTTCAATGCTATGGGTTGGGTCCGATGGCAATCCGACTCATGATTACCAGGCTGCGAGAAAAATTGAATACGGCTCGCCAATGCCCAAATACCAGGGAGGGTTCGCAACAGAATTCAGGTACAAAAACCTTTCACTTCGAGCCAATTTCTCCTTTGTGTCAGGTAATAAGATTTATAACTATTTCAGAAGATATGTTGATCATGACCTCCAGGACGTAGGGTTTAATGTCATGATGCCAAGGAGTGACTGGAAGATCTGGCAGAAACCGGGGGACATCGCTAACCACCCGCTTCCGCAAAATGCCGTTAATTCTTATGATCCATCAACAAGGTTTATTGAAGACGGGAGCTATGTCAAGATAAGGAATATCACATTAAGCTATGAGCTTCCTTCGGCAGTGGTAACCAAACTGAAACTTTCGGGGCTGACAATTTCTCTTGGAGCCGACAACCTGTATACATTTACCAACTTTTGGGGACAGGATCCGGAAGTATCGATTAATCCTAACAATGGATTGCCAGGGTATGCTGAATTCAAATACCCTAACAACAGGCAGTATGTATGCACTATAAACGTCCGATTCTGATAACCATTAATTCTCATAAAATGAAAAATATATTTCTTTATATCATATTTCTTACGGTTCTGACGGTTTTTGCATCCTGCGATCTGAATATTATACCAACCGATGCTCTTACCGGGACACAGATTAAGAATACCTCCGACGGACTTGTAAGCCTGGTAAATGGAGGATATGCGCAATTCAAAGACATCCCCGACGGGGAAAGTTCTAATAACTGGTACCTCCGTCAGTATTACCAGCTGAGCGATTTCGCCAGCGACGACATTGTGTGCGGTTACAAAACGGAAGATGATCTGATTAACAGCTTCAGATACAATGACCGTGCAGCCGAAAAATCAAATATAAACAGTTTCTGGGAGGTATCTTATAAGATCATCTACGGTTCAAATATTGCCATTCAGATGGCAGATGAAAAAGGTAGTGACCCGGTTACCGACTATCTGAAAGGAGAATGTTACTTTTTAAGGGCATTTGCAACTCAAAACCTGGTCCGCCTTTTTGCAAGACCTTATTCTGTAGCAGATAGTACACTGCCTGGTATCATTCTTCGCGAATCTTCATCCGACAATGCGCCTAAAGCTCGTGCTTCTCTTGGTAAAACCTACGATTATATTATTTCAAGCCTTAAGAAAGCAGCGTCACTGATGACTGAGGAACCTCCCGACGCACGTAATAACAATGGATTTGCTTCGAAATACAGTGCATGGGCTCTGCTCTCAAGGGTATGCCTTTACACTGACGATTACCAGAGTTCAATCGCCTACGCTGATTCTGTTATAAACTCGGGGGTATATTCACTTGAAACTGTGGAAACCTATCCCGACTATTTTGCTAATGCTCAAACCGCTTTCGAGACAATCTGGTGTATTCCCTTTTTAACTGTAGATGACAAGAAGGAAGCTGCTGTAGCATCAATGATTTTTAACGGTGCAAACTGCTGGGGAGAAGAAGGAGCCTCCCCTTCAATCCTTAAGGTCATGGGCTTCGGAACATCCATGATGAATATTGATGTCCGTTGGAAATATATTGAAACTTCAAATCCGGGATTAAAGAACGGAGTCAATATATATTATATCAGTAAGTTTTCAGGACAGGATGGCTCGCCAACATTGAGTTCTCCTGTTATGCTGAGGTTGTCGGAGGTTTACCTCAACAGGGCTGAAGCATATGCTAAAACAGGAGATGTCAATTCGGCGCTGGATGACCTTAACGAGATACGCAGTAACAGAATGATTGTTCCAGACGGAGGTAACCTTGATGACTATCTGTATAATGCAGATAGGGATGGTATTACATCAGACAATATTCTGGATGCAGTCCTGAAGGAAAGAAGGATTGAACTTGCATTCGAGGGGCACAGGATATTTGATATCCTTAGGAACGGACAGGATCTTGTACGTAATTACTGGGGCTACCATCTTGATACTTATAATGGGATCCCGACTGCAAGCGAACCTGGAATGAATGCTTCAGGTGTATTGATCCATGCCAGTGATCCTTCCACAGTTTACCCTATACCATCAAGTGAGATAAGTACCAATAAGTTCTGTGTTCCCAACAATTAATATTAATGGACAGACAATTATGAAAAAGATTAAGATATCAATATATGCAGCAATACTGATGGTAATCGTATCAGTGTCATGCAAAAAGGAAGGAAGTTATACCCTTACTGAGACTCCTCCGCTCGATTTTAAGTCATATTATAACGGACTAACGGTAACATTTGCAAATCAGACCAAAGATGCAACCGGGATAACCTGGGATTTTGGTGACAAAACGTCAACAGTGACCGGAGATTCAGTTGAGCATGTTTATTCTTCCACAGGTAATTACCTTATTTCGATGACAGGCACTGTTGAAGGACAACCATGGACAATGCATACCGTTCTGAGAGTTGACAAACCTTCTGTAGTAAAACTTGATGATAATTCCTTTGCCGACTGGGCAGGTGTTACCTATCCTGATTTTCAGCTTCAGGGCACTGATCATGTTATAAGAGGCAAAGTTGACTATGATGCCAACTATGTTTATATTTTCCTGGAATACGGTACTGCCGGAACTGACGGTCTTGCAACACTCGATGGTGCAATTATGGACCTGTACATGGATACTGATAATTCATTGTCAACGGGGTTTTCATCATCCCTGGGAGCCGACCTGCTGTATGAAGGAAATATTCCGACAGGCTGGTTTGATTTTTTCACTTTTTTGGGGACTGACCAGTCTCAATGGTCATGGGATGGTCCGAAGTCAATCAGCAATGCAATTGTAATGGGCTATGCCGAAGAGGTTACTGATACTGTAAGGATGGAGTTTGGACTGTCGCGCGACGCTCTGAAGATCAATAAGGACGTTTTTGCGTTTCAACTGGTACTGAACTATTCCGACTGGTCAGCGGAAGCAGGTTCTCTTTCGAAAGACAATGATACCAGGATTGAAGTGCGCATGGACAAGCAGGACAAATAGCAATTCAAAATAAAAAGCCGTCCTTAGTGTAGTCAAAGGGCGGCTTCTTGTTGTTCTTGGGGAAGTATCTTTGGGATTTTTAGAATATATAACTGATACCGAATTTGCCTTCTGAAAATGCATTTCCTCCGCCGACTTCAAGGTTCAGTCCAAAACGATCATTTATATAATATCTGCCTCCTATCTGAGCACCCAGACCAAGACCCGAAGAACCGGTTCCGGGATAATCTGAAGGAGTAGTCCAGAAGTAGTACCCAAGGTTTAATCCTGCATAGAAATCCCAATTGCTCGGAATTTCCAGAATTCTGTTAAAGTGATAGTTCACATTTCCCGATAAACCGGTAATTGAACTATTGTATTTTGATCCGGTATAGTTTTGATTATAGGATCTGAAGGACCCTTCAATGCCAAAGGAAACGTCTCTGTGAATTCCAAAATCCAATCCGGCATACACTGGAATGCCCCACCCTGATAATCCGATACCTGCGTTTAGCTGGTTTCTCTTTACATGCGGATTTTGAGAATTGGCTGCCAAGAGAGTTAAAAATGATAATAAGACAATTGTAAATAGTTTTTTCATTTTTGTTAGTTTAGATAAAAAAATTGTGAGTGAATATTTTTCACAAAGGTGGGAAAACTGTTTTGGGCAATGTTATATAACTTTTAAAATAAGTTACATCATTCGAGGCGTATTTCATCTCCATGCCTGAAGGTCGCCGTCAACTATTATACAATTGAATCACTGTCATCATTCTTTGATGAGAATGGAATATTTGTATAAAGCCTAATTACCCTGGTGAGCAAAGTTGTGAGGGGAATGAGTTCAGCTTTATTAGCATTAATCCTTCATTCAGTTACAATCAGGAGCTGTTAATATTTAAAGTTCACATGTTAATCAAAATGATATTATATAGCATCTTTTTATTCAATAATTCTCCGTAATTCTGATGGGTTATTCCACTGATTGGATGAATAAGCAAATATCATCTGCGATATACTGAAATTCAGTGAGCATGGCTTGAAATTATTAACTGAAACCGGACTTATGAAAACGTTGAAGATCATGTTTTTGCTTCTATCTGGAATGGTGTTTTTTCCAGCTGTAGTTTTGGCGCAATCAGCTTTGCAGCAGCTGGAAGACGCTACAAATACACGTGTGTCGGTACCGGAAGTATCAGCACCTGTACGTGTAGGTTCAGCTTCTGGTGCAGCCTCAGCTGCAAAATCAGTTTTGGGCTCTTCAGCTCCAAGTATGTCAAATGTGGTTGCAGGCGCATTGATGCAGGGCCTGTTAAATAATCTCCTGAGTCCCACACCTAAAAAGAGTCAGGCAGATATTGAAGCAGAGAACGCAGAGGCGGAAAGAGTTGCTAAGGAGGCTGAATTGAAAAGGCAGGAGGAAGAAGCTCAGCAACAGGCGCAATACGAAAATTTAATCAATTCTTCCAAGACACTTTCGGGTTCCGGATCCCTTGATTTCAAATCACTGGACGGTGATATGGAATCTATGAGGAAAGGGGCGAGCGATCCGTTTGACCAGGGCTCATCGGGAAATTCCATCAAGACAGTTCCCAGGGGGAATGATTTTTTCGGAGTTCCTCTTTCTGAACCTGACTTTGAGACAGTCGTTGAACCTGAAACCAATCCGGTTGTAAGGGATGAAGAAAAAGCAGTGGACCTTTCAAAGGAATATCTCGAGAAAGAGAAACTTGAAGCAGAGAATCTGAAAAAGGAGAAGCTCGAGAAGAAAAATCTGGATAATGAGAAACTTGTTGTGGGCATAATTGGAGGAGCTATGACTGATCAGGCAGCAAAGGGAGACCCAATTGTTGAAAAGCCTGACTGCAATGCACTATCCGAAAAACTGAACCGATACAGGTCAGATATGACAAGATTTCAGGAATGGAATACCGGAACCCTATCCGAACTGAAAAAATGGGAGGATCAAAACAATGATGCCTTCTGGAACGCGGTTACAGATGGGGCAAGTGCTGCATTTGGTGTCTTTGTGGATTATTTAAAAGAGACGAGGTCGAGTGCCTCTGAAATAAAGAAGATCCTTGAACAAAATGAAGCGAAGTATATAAGTGATGGGCTTTTTTCATCGGATCAGATAATCCGGTATAAAAAATTACTGGATCAAAGAATTACATTATGCAATATCACCGATTTGGCAAAAGAATCAATGAAACCATGGGATTATGTGAACTTATCAAGGAATCTTTTACAGGGAACGACTGAAAGACTTGCAACATCAGACGGTGATTGTATGGAGATTGTAAATGTACTTAAAAAACAAGGATATTTAAGCGATACCCCCTGGGTTGATGCCGGGCAGTTTTTGGCTGGCGAGGCAATTAATAAATTCCTGAAAGACCCGGGTGCAGTGATAAAGCCGAATTCATTAATTAAAGGTTCCCTTAAGCTCCCTTATGTGACTGTAGCGCAGCTGGCAGTTGATGAGGCATATAATGTGACAGATATGCTGACGAGTTTTAAAAACATTTGTACATTAAGAGATGCCGATGGAAAAGCTTCAGAAGCTGTAAAAAAAATTCAGAACGATATGGACAATATTAAAATTCAGCTAAAGGGTTGCCCATCGCAAAATTAATCCCTCCTCACTGTTAAAACCCGGCTTTTGCCAAAAAAATAATTAATAGTACAAATCCAAAAAAATATTCCTATGAAGAAGTCGACACTTAGTCTTGTTTGTGGTTTGGTTATTTTATTCACTTTGATTTCCGGTAAGGCATTTGCACAAAATGCTTACACAAAGTTATGTCTTGAAGCAATTAATTATGAAAAGGCAGGGCAACTTGATGAAGCTGTCAATAAATACACTGAAGCGATAAATATGAAGCCTGATGAATGGACCGGGTATAACTATCGTGCAAAAGTTAATTTGCAGAGAGGAAGATACGATGATGCTATTACAGATATCTCAAGGGCAATTTCTCTTTCACCACAAACTCTTTCCACCTATGCTGTAAGGGCAAATTGTTATGAGGCTAAAGGTATGTATGACAAGGCAATAGTTGATTATGGAGTGGCATTATCCAAATCCGGGAATAACGACAAAAATATTTATTTGACATATTATCAGAGAGGACGTACATATTTTAAAAATAAGCAATATCAGGAGGCAGTCAATGATTTTACCCAGGCCCTTACCCTGTCGCAAAAATTGAAGAAACCATCCGGAGACATTTATACTCTAAGGGCACAGTCATATCTTGAACTTAACAGGTACCCGGAAGCTATCTCAGATTTTGATTCTTATTTATCTTCCAATCCCGATGATATTAAAGCTCTTCTTCTTCAGGGAAGAGCATTTCTGAAAAATAATGAAACGGAGCAGGCTAAATCAAACGCGAATAAACTCATCAGGTTAGATCCTTCAAAAGAGATCTGTTTTTCCGGTAATCGAATGCTTGATATCTATAATCTTGAATCAAGACGAGAAAAATCAAAACAGTTAACAAAAGATGCCGGGTTATTGATATCCGACCTATCTTCAAGTCCTTCCAAAGCACTTGCCAACATGAAATTATCAGATGCCTTTAAAAGTCTTGATTCAGCATGGTTGTATTCTCCCGGCCTGACAGCGGAAGACCGGAATTTAAGAGACAGCATAATTGAAAAGTTCTTTGTTGTATACCCACTGATGAAGACCAAACCGGAAATTTCAGAACAGGTAAGAAGATATGTTGTACAGGCTACAAGTGCAACTCAGGAGAGAAAATATGATGAGGCAATAAATTTATGGACAACAGCTTTGAATATATCACCATATTTGCCAATTGCCTACTATAACCGTGCCTTGCTGTATGAGATAAAGGGACTCTTCAGATATAGCATTTCTGATATGGGCAAATATGTTAAACTTATGCCCGATGCATCTGATGCACGAAGTGCAAAGGATAAAATTTATGAATTGGAAGCGAAAGTAAAAGACACTCCTGAAACTGTACAAGCCTCCAGCCCGGAAGCCATTAATCAGATACAATCGGCAAGCTATTCTCCCGGTAATTTTACTTTCGCAATTGCAGTGGGAGGGAGTTTCGGATTTCAAATGGGAAAAAACCCGGGATTGGCTGATCTGTGGACAAATTTAACCAGCGGAGCAACCTCCGATTTTAAATATACCGATAAAATGCCGTTTCTTTATTCAGGCGATTTGGAACTGATTGTCAGGCCAGTCAAAAGATTCGGTATAGGAGGATTTGGGAAATATGCAGGAGGCATCGGTGCCAGAACAAAAGTTTCCGAAGTTAAATATATGATGGATATGGGATCTTTACAGTATGGAGGTCTGATACGTTATTATATGTTACTGAATAACATGGGAAACAGACCTGATCTGTATGTCCAGTATGGGTATGGCAGGAGCAGTCTGGGTGGTTATTACGGTGTTGCAACAATGGATGGGTTAGTTTATAATTATTCATATATGAAAAGCTTTAAAGGTTCAGCTCCTCTTCATAGTGCTGGTTTAGGAATGGGAGGGAAGATCAGTAAACACGGATACCTGACTATTTCTCTGGATTATTTATATTCAAAACTTACGGATATCACATACGAAGTAACAACTAATAAGGCCTCAACAGCAGATGAAGGGACAAAAGGGACTTATAAAGACGTTAATGCAACTTATAATGGTTTTGCATTCAAATTTCTGGTAGGATTTTGTTTTTAGTCTGCAATTTTCATGGTTGTAAATTTTGTCCCTTAGGGGTACAAAACGCGAAAAGTGTCAGTTAAAGTCGATTTTTGGTATTCAATATGTTCTGACCTAAGATGTCCAAAAGCTACTGTATTAGCCGCTTATCTCATACTTCAATGAACTTAATCAGCATTTGTCGTTTTTCGTACCATAATCTGAGAAGAAGAGATTGGAAAGCTGAAAAAACGGTGACAGGGTTTAGCATCTAAATGCAATATTAACTGCTCTCAGACAGAAGATTTCAGCCTTTAGCAGATCGCATTTTCATGTTTGTTTACCAACTGGGAGCAGGATTACTCTTTTGGTGATATTACGTTCTACAGCTTAATAATAATAACCGTGTCTCATATTAAACCTTAGGTATGTATCTCAAACTTCTTGTCTATGAGAGAGGACATTTCATTTTATGCGATAGAATCAATTTCAATCCTCCAAATTCTGCCAAGCTTTTAAAGAGATTTTCTTAGAATAACCTACTTTTATAGGATTTGATTTTCCTGTCTCTGTAAAATATAGATGAAAATCCTGTATTTTTGCAGCATGAGTAAAGTGAGTAAAACGACCGGGCTATTTTTTGCTGTTAGCTATTTTTTTTAAGCTTAAGCACTGCAAATTATGGTTAGTTACTTACTTCACCCCTTCAATATGCCAAATCCGAAAATTCTGATTCTTATTTCTCAACTGAGAAACCCGATCTTTTATTCTTATTTCGTAATGATGAGAGGCAAATTAATTCAGTTAAAAATCTGCCTGAACCAAGTTTAAAAAATCATTTTAACTTTTCCTATTACAACAGTTTTTCTTCTGGAATAAGAATATCAAATATCAATTCAGGATATTTTTCATATTCGATTACTGTTGATAGAAGTCTGACTAATAGTGATATAATATTTCCAGCCCATTATTTTTGGTAATCCCTCCAGTAATTATTAAGGATCAACTTGTTAATAAGAGATCAAACAACACCAGTGGTTACAGCAAAAACAATTAAGGAAAGATGATCTTTTGATCTAATCTAAAAATCTTTAAATCCATAGAACCTGTAAGTTTTTGCGAAAAGATCATGATTGATTTATTTGATATTTGATATTTGGCAGGGAAGGGGATAAGATTTTTAAAAATAGTATTACTTAACACCTGCTTTAATGGTTAGCTAACACACTTCACCAGATCGCTTCTGATCAATTCTGGGGAAGTTAATATAGATTTTAAAAGGAAAGGTTGTATCTATATGATCTATCCGTGGCGAATTTTAAAACCGCGCAAAAATGATAATAATATCTATCACCTGTGCAGATATTTACACAGGTGATAAAATCCATCCTTCTATGACTACTTCAAAATCTGGTAACATTTCAACAAACATATAATTCAAAACAAAATGGATTTAACTCCGGCATTGGGTGGTCAGCTTATTTCAGTTATTTATTATAATGGTCACTGGTTTTTCATCAAAAGGAAAGCACATAATTCATTCTTTAATTTTAGCAGACAAACAGTTAACTTTGCTAAATCATTG
>DCFT01000121.1 GCA_002319885.1 Bacteroidales bacterium UBA1797 | reverse complement strand
TTCCTATGCCTTCAAATGCTGTCGGAATATTTCAGGCAGGTGGTCAGTGGGAAGATTTTTCAACTCCTAACCGCGATCTGAGACTTTTGATAGCAATGGATGCTTTAATCGATTTCCCTGACCAGGTTGTCAATTCACCGGGGGATTTTAATATTTCACGATCAGTCTCCCCCGGGCAGTTAAAGGAAAAGCTACAGTCAATCCTGGATAAAAAAGTTTCAGAACTTTCTATAAGTTATACACGTTCAGATGGTTCTTCTCAAAAGCTGACTCTAAAGGAAATTCTTAGCAGAAGAACTGCCTTTGAGATGGCATATAATCCAAATGATGGAATCGAAATCCGCTGGGGGGCTCCGGAAAACAGCGATGAACTTTCAACATGCCATCGTCATGCGCCTTCGCGCCAGGTGGAAACGATGCGTTCGGTACGAATGTGGTTCCTTAAGCGGTTGCATCCGCCGACATAAACTCCCTCCATTTCCAATTGAATGAATAATTAAATATCCATGATGAAAATTAAAATCCCAACCAGCTTATTTTTGTTTTTTTGTGTAACTTTTCTTTTATCATGCCATTCAGATTTTCCGGGCGATTATAAAGGTATTCCTTATGCAGATATTATATATCATGACGGCGCTCAGATCATCCCAGGCAAGCTTCAGTGTGAATATTATGATTTTGGCGGCGAAGGAATAGCGTTTCACGATGTCGATACAATCAATTCTGGCAGCGGCAGATTAAATCCGGATGATGGTTCTTATCTTCATGAATTCCGAATCAAAGAAGCTGTTGATATCTCTTTTACAAAATTTCAGGACCCTGCTATTGACAATAACCCTTATAATTTTGTACAACCCGAGAAGGATCAACTTTATATAGGTTGGACCCTACCAGGAGAATGGACTAAATACACAGTTAGGGTTAAAAAGACAGGAACCTATCATATCGGGATAATGTACACGTCAAATCAAAATGGGAAAATATCCATTGCAGTTAACGACAAAGACGCAACAGGCCCCATTTCTATCCCATCAACATTTGTCAAAGCAGACACTGTGGCATGGAGGCAATGGCATCACTGGAACTATATTGACCGTATTGCCACGATTAATCTTAAAAAAGGATTGCAAACGATCACACTTCATACCGTTGAAACTGGTCAGATGAACTACGACTATATCAACTTTCAATTAGTTGAATAACGTTCTGCAATATTGATTTATCGAAACGATATCAGCGGATTTATTCTCATTTCAAAGATCCTTTAGTAACGACATCTCTTTTGCTTATTTGTTTAAAAAGTATAGCTTTATAGTTAAAGATTTTAAACGTTTGTTTATGAAAGTTGCTGTTACCGGCGCCACAGGACATATCGGCAATTGTCTTGTACAGGAACTGAAAAAACAGGGAGCCACAATAAAAGTTCTGGTCTATGACTCCAGAAACGGGTTGGATGAAATGGAAGTTGATATTGTAGAGGGAGATTTACTTAAACCTGAATCGCTGAATAAACTTTGCGAAGGCGTGGATGTTGTGTTTCATCTGGCAGCTCAGATTGCCATAGATAACCTGACATCAGCGAAGGTCTATGAAACAAATGTTACTGGTACCAAAAACATGATTAGGGCAGCTAATCACGGATCGGTTAAAAAATTTATTCATTTCAGCAGTATTCATGCGTTTCAGATAGGATCTCCGGATCAGATACTGGACGAAAACAGATCCCTGGTTGAAACAAATAAAACAATATATGAGTTTTCAAAAGCTGAAGGTGAAAGAGAAGTGATAAATGCGGCTAAGGAAGGGCTGAATGCAATAGTATTAAATCCTACTGCGGTTATCGGCCCGTTTGATAACAAAGGTTCTCTGCTGGGTCAGGCACTTCGTAAAATATATCAGAACAAATTACCTTTTTTGGTCTCGGGCGGATATAATTGGGTAGATGTCCGTGATGTGGTATCCGCTGCTATACATGCAATTGAAGCAGGACGGTCAGGAGAGAATTATATTCTATCAGGTGAATACTGCAGTCTGCGGGAGTTATCTGTAATGATTAGTAAAATATCGGGATGCAAAATTCCTGTGATTGTACCTGTTCCCCTGGCACGTCTGGCATGTCCGTTTTTTAAGCTATACTCATCAGTTACTAATACGAAACCTTTATATACATATCAGTCTCTTGACATTCTGGTCAATTCTCCTTTAAATATTTCAAATGCAAAAGCTAAAAAGGAGCTAGGGTATAAACCCCGTCCTCTTGAACAGACACTTCGAGACACTTTTAACTGGTATAGAGAGGAAAATTTTATAAGCTGATATGATTTCACACGAAACGTTTAACCTGATTTGCTGGGCCTGGATAGCCGTTGGGGTTATCATTTTCCCAATTCTGTTAAAAGTCACACAGCCCTATGGCAGACATTCTAAAAGCAACCTTGGGCCAATGATTAACAACAGGCTGGGCTGGTTTTTAATGGAGTTGCCTGCTTTGGTCATTTTTGGATATCTTGTAAGTTTTAAAGCAAATCTGTTAAATGTTCTTGTGCTGTTACCAGCCATATTATGGGGATTGCATTATATTCACCGTGTACTTATTTTCCCTCTTCAGATAAGAACTGCCAGGAAGAAGATCCCGGCATTAATTGTACTTCTTGCTTTTATATTTAATATAATTAATGGTTTTCTGAATGGTTACTGGTTTGTGTATTACGCAACCGGATACAATTCAGGTTTACTAATTGATTTGCGTCTGATAACAGGTGTAATTTTGTTCTTAACAGGCTCTGTTATAAATAAATATCACGACTTATTACTTATTAAACTGCGACCGGCAACGGGTGACGGTTATAAAATTCCTTACGGTGGCCTTTTTAAATATGTTTCGTGTCCTAATTTTCTCGGTGAAATTATTTCCTGGACCGGATTTGCGCTTGTTGCCTTTAATCTGCCTGCTCTCTCGTTTTTAATCTGGACTCTGATAAATCTCACCACAAGAGCTCTTGATCATCATAGATGGTACAATAAGGAATTTTTTGAATACGACAAGAAGAGGAAAGCCATAATCCCTTATTTACTATAATATTGATAATATTTAATGTTCCCATTGTTCTTTTGATTTAAGTAACTCTTATTGGTAAATGAATCAGAAAGCAAACAGTGTATTATCTTACCTGACAACCGGTTTGTACTTTCATTTGTTATACATTTAATTTTCAGACAAATTTATGTTTGGCATAAATTATGTTATAACATTTGATAAGTATAATAAAATAAAAATTCAGAAAAATGAAAAAATTGTTACTATTGATGATAATACTTTCAGTTGGGATGCCCTTATTTTCCCAGCCAGAGAAAGGAAATCCAATTCCGGTTACAACAGATTCCAAATCGGCATTGGCGTATTACAACAAGGCCATGAAGCTTTTTGATGATGTTAAATTAAATGAAGCAATTGAAACCTTTAAAAAAGCTCTTGATCAGGATCCTGATTTTTTCATGGCTAATTACCAGCTGGCATTTTACTACCTTCTGAACAGGGATAGAGATAATTTTACCGAGTATGCCAATGCAGCAATAAATTGCAAAGCTAAACTAAGTGATGCAGAGGAACTTCTTAAGGAGGCTATTGTCAAATTGCAGCAGGGAACAATTAACGTTGTCGACCTGGGGAAAAAGCTTGTGGAGATGTATCCAAATGATCCCAATTCATATACTAACCTGGTATCTTTTCAATCGCTGGCAGGTGATTCCACCGGTATGGTTGAAACTTTAAACAAGGCAATTAAAATTGCCACGTATCCTGCAACTTTTTACAATCAGCTTGGGTATGCATATATAACATTAAAACAAAGCGATAAAGCGAAAGAAGCCTTTGACAAATACATTGAACTTGATCCCAAGAATCCGAATGTTTACGATTCAAAGGGCGATTATTATATGTACATGAAGAAATACGATCAGGCTTATGAATCGTATATGACAGCTAATTCGATGGATCCATCTTTCAGCTCTGATAAGGCCAAACTGGCGAAACGGCTTTATGAACAGACAGAGGGCAAGACTCTGGATATAATCAGCATGTAATCTTTTTCCTCTTGTGAGTTCAGGAGTTGTATTGACAAATATATTCAATGTTTAAGATCGGAACAAAAATGTTTATCAGCCGAACAATTGATGACTTTACCACCAGGTTCGGTCTGATGTTCCGGGCAATGAGATATAAAAACTACAGGTTATTTGTTGGAGGTCAGAGTCTGTCACTTATAGGAACATGGATTCAGATGGTTGCCGTTACATGGCTGGTCTATAAGATGACAAATTCAGCATTTATTCTTGGAGTAGTCGGTTTTTCCGGGCAATTGCCACTGTTTATAATAGCTCCTTTTGCCGGAGTTATTGCTGATCGCTGGGACAAAAAACGGATATTACTTATTACTCAGTCTATGGCATTAGTTCAAGCTCTTATCCTGTCTATATTAGTCTTTACAAAAGTGGTATTGATCTGGCATCTTATTGCACTCAGTATTTTTCTCGGGATTATAAATGCATTTGATATGCCTATCCGTCAGGCATTTGTTGTCGACATGCTCGATAATAAAAAACAGGATTTAGGTAATGCCATTGCTTTGAATTCATCAATGGTGAATGGGGCCAGGCTTATAGGCCCATCCATTGCAGGGATATTAATAGCCACTGTTGGCGATGGATGGTGCTTTACAATAAACTGTCTGAGCTATTTAGCAGTTATAATTTCTTTGCTTAGAATGGAGATAATAATTATTCCTAAAATTAAAAGCCAGTCTCAGGTTATTACACAATTGAAGCAGGGGTTTTCGTACACTTTCGGTTTTAAACCAATAAAGTATCTGATACTGCTATTAGCTCTGGTCAGCCTGATTGGGACACCAATGACTCTTCTTGCCCCTGTCTTTGCAAAAGATTTTCTTCACGGGAATGCAAGTACATTTGGCTTTCTGATGAGCGCTTATGGTTCAGGGGCTCTTATTGGTGCCATTTATCTGTTAAATAAGAAGAACGTATTGGGACTTGGCAAGCTGATTGCATTTGCTGTCATGGTTTTTGGAGCAGGCATGATAGCTTTTTCCCTGTCAAGAGCTTTGTGGCTCTCCATTATAATAATGATGTTCTCAGGAATGGGAATGATGTTACATGTTGCTTCAACCAACACTTTGCTTCAGACTATTGCCGATGAGAATAAAAGAGGACGTGTAATGAGCTTTTACGCTATGGCATTCAGCGGTATGTCTCCCTTCGGAAGTCTGATAGGCGGAGGCCTTGCCGGACTGATTGGTGCCCCAATAACTTTGGTCATTGGAGGGGCAGGTTGCATAATAGGTGTTGCTTTCTATTTCAGGAAACTCCCTTCTCTGCGTCCCTATGTACGACCTATATATGAACGTATGGGTATTTTACCGGAAGTGGCAACTTCAGTTGAAAAGGCATCTGAAATACGTATCTAATTTTTACCGTATTATTTCAGGCAGGAAATCTGATATCTTTATTTTATAATGATGCAATCAGTTGTTTCAGCTTTATTTCGGCTATTTTAAGGGCATATTCGAAATTAATCAGACGGGTGCATGACTGAACATAACTATCCTGGGCCTGGTGAAGCTCAAGCGAAGTGGACTGCCCCAATCTGAGTCTCTGTAAACAGATTTCTATATTTTCCTTACTGAGTTCATTATTTTCTTTCTCAATCTGCATTAACTGACGCTGATTATTAAAGCCTGTAATTGCATTGAGAAGATCGGTGTTAACCTGAAGTTTTACATTCTGAAGTTCATACTCAGCTGATTGCAGTTGCAGCTTTGCAGTTGCAACTTTTCTTTTATTCTCTCCGGAACTAAAAATCGGAATAACAACAGAACCACCGACCTGGGGACCAATAGAACGGTTTTGTAATATTGATCCTGAGGAGTTGATAGTATTTGACCAATAATACCCTGCATTAAAATTCACAGCCGGCAAATATAATGAGTTGTATTCCCTTACGCTTAGTTTTGCAATGTCAATCTGTTTCTGATACGATAATACGCTTGTATTCGATGTATATAGCTTTTGCTTCAGTTCACTTTCATCCGGCACATAGTTGAGCGGTATTGAATCGGTAACTTCAATCGCCTGGTCCGCATTCTGTCCCAGCAATTCATTTAATGTCTTATTAGCTGCTTCAATTATAAATTGCTGGTTAATAGCTTCCTCCATCGTAACGTTTAAATCAATTTTAGCCTGAAGCAGATCCGTCCTTATAAGAGAACCGGCATTATAGCCTGCTTTTGCAATAGTTACCCTCTCCTTATTATAGTTCATCACTTCATTTATTGAAGCCAGCTCCTGCTTCTGCCTGACAACATCATAATAAGCCGCTATAACATTATACATCGTGTTTAGTACCTGGTCTTTGAACTGAATCTCTCCAAGCGTTTCTATTTCATTAAGCTTATTCTTTGTTACAAACATCTTACCTCCATCGAACAGAGTCCACGACAGTTGGGCGCCTGCACTCAACATTTTAGATGAAAGAGATGGATAGTTACTCTCGCCCCCTGCGGGAAGCCCCTGGTGAATATTATTCACCTCGTATGAACCAGAACCACTCATTTTAATGTCTGGTAGCATCCCCGCATTGCCAGGAGTATTATTCACTTTTGCAATATAGGCATCGTTATGTGCTACGAGAATATCAAAATTGTTTTTTAAAGCTATTTGTACAGCTTCATCGACGGAGAGTATTTTCTGGCCTTCAACACCTGAAAATAGCATTGATAATAAAAGTGCAGAGATAATTCTATTAACCATTTTTCTTGATGCTAAGTATTTTAGTTTCTTTTTGTATCTTTTTTCCCCGACATCACAATATAGGTCACCGGAATTACAAATAATGTAAGCAATAATGAAAAGAACAATCCGCCAACGACAACAATCCCCAGTGGAACCCGGCTATGTGCACCAGCTCCTAAAGCGAGTGCAATTGGAAAAGCCCCGAAAATTGTTGCAAGCGATGTCATTAATATCGGACGAAACCGTGCTGCTGCAGCTTCAAATGCCGCAACCCTCTTTGTCATTCCGGCTTTCTGTTTCTGATTGGCAAATTCGACGATAAGAATTCCGTTTTTAGTGACAATTCCTATTAAAAGGATCATCCCGATCTCTGAAAAAATGTTCAGAGTTTGTCCGAAAATCCATAATGATAACATAGCTCCGGCTATAGCCATTGGGACAGTAAGCATTATAATAAAAGGGTCGCGGAAACTTTCAAATTGAGCAGCCAGAATTAAATAGATAAGCAACAGGGCCAAAACTAATGCAAAGGAGATGTTTGAACTGCTCTCTGCAAAATCTCTGGAAGTTCCTGACAAAGCGGTAGTAAAGGAACTATCCAGCAACTTATCAGCGATTCTTTGCATCTCTTCTATACCTTCCCCAAGAGTCTTTCCATTAGCAGTGTTGGCAGAAATTGTGGCAGATTTATAACGGTTATAATGATATAATGTAGGAGGGCTGCTGTTCTCTTCTATTTTTACCAGATTGTCTAGTTGTATCATTGCACCCGTATTGGTTCTTACATACAGGGATGATATGTCGGATGGGACATTCCTGTCCTTGCGCATTACCTGTGCAATTACATAATATTGTTTGTTATTACGCAGAAAATAGCCGGTACGTCCACCGCTGAACGCATAATTCAGTGCATCCGAGACATCTCTTTCGTTAACGCCGAGACTGGTAGCTTTTAAACGGTCAACTCTTATGTTTAATTCAGGCTTATTGAATTTCAGATCAACATCAACGTTGCTGAAGACAGGACTGGCCTGAGCCTCTTCAAGAAATTGAGGCAATACTTTTCTGAGCTTTTCAAAATCAAGGTTTTGCAGCACAAACTGAACTGGCAGTCCTCTTGAAGTAGATGTAGCAATTGTTGGTTCCTGACTTGCTATTACCCTGGCATCAGGAATAGTTCTGTAAATTTTCGAAAGCTTATCATAAGCCTGTTGCTGTGTTATTTTCCTGTCAGCAGGATCCTTTAGAAAAGCTATTACGAAACCTGTATTTACACTCGAGTTCATACCCCCGCCGTACCTTGCCAGAACAAAGTTAACCCCGGGTATTGAATCGAGGTTCTGACGTGCAACCTTATCAATTATATTTTGAGTAGTAGTATATTCAGTGCCTTCGGGTGCAGTTAGTGATGTCCTGACATAACTATGATCCTCAAGAGGAGCAAGCTCTGACTTAAGTATTCCTGACAGTGAAATAATAACAACGACACAAAATCCCAAAATTGAAAATGCTATCCACTTACGAAGAATAAAAAAACTAAGCAGACGTCTGTAAGTTTCCTCCATGCCCTTAAAAAATGGCTCAGTGGATTCATAAAACCTGGAATGATGAGAAGCATATCCGCCTAACTTGACATTAAGCACCGGCGTAAGCGTAAGTGAAACAAGAGCTGAAATCAATACCGCGCTTGCAACTACTATTCCGAACTCACGGAAAAGCCTTCCCGTAAAACCCTGTAAGAATATCACTGGAATAAAAACTATTGCAAGGGTAAGAGATGTAGAAACCACTGCAAAAAATATTTCGCGTGTTCCTTCAAAAGCAGCCTGCCATTTATCCATTCCCCGTTCAATACGCTTGAATATATTTTCTGTTACCACAATTCCATCGTCAACCACGAGGCCCGTTGCCAGTACAATTCCCAGCAGTGTCAGAACATTAATTGAATATCCAAAAATATACATAACGAAAAAAGTCCCGGTGAGTGAGACCGGAATGTCGATTAGAGGACGTAAGGCAATGACCCAGTTTCGAAAGAACAGGAAGATAATGAGAATTACCAGACTTATGGCAATTATTAAAGTTTCAATAACATCGCTGACAGATTGTCTTACGAATATTGATTTATCGCGGGCAATCTGCAGTTCCATGCCTTTTGGAGCATTTTCTTTAATCTGGTCGAGTCGTTTGTAAAACTCATCAGCAATTTGAATGTCGTTTGCACCAGGAAGTGGAATCAGCGCTAATACAACACCGGTAACACCATTTATTCTTGCTCCGGATTCTTCATCTTGCGGACCAAGAACCGCTTCGCCTATATCGCTAAAACGAACAACCTGGTTATCAGTCTGTTTTATAATAAGGTTGTTAAAGTCATCTTCAGTTTCCAGCCTCCCGAATGTTTTTACTGTCAGTTCCGTACTTGTCCCACGGATCTTACCACCCGGCATCTCAACATTTTCTTTTGCGAGTGCTGAGTTCACGTCAGAAGCAGTCATGTTATATGCTGCCAGCTTATTGGGATTAATCCATAAACGCATGGCAGGTTTCTGTTGTCCATAAATAACTACTGAGCTGACTCCGGGAATAGTCTGTAATTTCTCCTGCAAAACATTTTCAGCATAATCGCTCAGTTCAATATCATTCATCTTGCTGCTTTCGGCGACCAGCATTATTATCGGGTCTCCATTTGCGTCTGCCTTAGTGACTGTTGGAGGAGCATCTATATCCTGAGGCAGCGACCTCATTGCCTGTGAAACTTTATCCCTGACATCATTAGCTGCCTTTTCCAGATCAGCGCCAAGATTAAATTCAACGGTAATAGTGCTGGATCCTATTGCTGATTGGGAAGAAATTGATTTAACGCCCTCGATCCCGTTAATTGATTTTTCTAATGGCTCTGTGATCTGCGATTCAACAATTTCAGCATTGGCCCCGGTGTAGGATGCCTGCACAGTAATCACAGGAGGATCAATTGCCGGATAAAGACGAACGCCAAGAAAAGTGAACCCGACGGCGCCCAACAGAACGATTATTAGACTTAATACTATTGACCCAACAGGTCTTTTTAAAGCAATATCTGAGATAATCATATTGAATCAGCTTTTACACTGGAATAGTACAATTTTGAACCTTCTTTCAAAAAGAGAAGACCGGTAATAATAACCGTATCACCTGGTTGAATACCTTCAGTAATCTCAACACTTGAGGCCCTTCGTACTCCAGTCTTTACATTAATAAAATGAGCCTTTCCTTTTTTAGCCACAATAACACTCTTGTTTTGTTCTTCAGGAATAATAGCCTGTGTTGGTACCAAAAGAGCATTTTTCTTCTCATTAAGTTTCAGATTAACATCGGTAAATGCACCCGGGAGCAGATGATCAGACTTGTTGTCCACAAATGCTCTCACTTTAAGGTTTCGGGTGGCAGCATCGATACCCTCTTCAGTTGCCATTACCGTAGCTTCATATTGTTTTTCATCATTCGACATTGTGAATATTATTTTCATACCCGGTTTAATTTCGGAGCTGTATTTTTCAGGTACACTAAAATCAAGTTTTAGTTTATCTTCACTTCGGATTGTGGCCAGAAGGGTTGATGGAGTAACTTCAGCGCCGATACTTATATTACGGAGGCCTATCACTCCATCAAAAGGAGCCAGCACCTCTGTTTTCCTGATAAGGACTTTTTGTACTTCAATATCGGCTCTTAATGAATTCAACTGCAACCCGGTCTGGTCGTAATCGTTCTGACTTATTCCATTTGCTTTTAGCAGTTCCGATTGTCTTTCATAGATTTTTTCCTGTATAGCCAGCTGTATTTGTAATTTATTCAGTCCGGCCTGCAGATCATCATCAAAAAGCTTCACCAGTAAAGTACCTTTTTTCACAAATTTTCCTTCAGGCAAATTTATTCTAACCACCCTTCCGGGAACTTCATTTTTTAACTCAACTTCTTCAAATGCCAGTAATGACCCTGAAACTGAAACTTCATCAATCAGTAACGATGGTTTTACCAGATAGGCATCTACTTTTGTTAATTGTTTTTGCCTTAAAGCAGAGTTATTCGCTTTTGGAAGCCTGTTATCTTTCGTTTTTCCACAATTTAAACATAACAAGGTGATAATTACCAGTACAGCAGGCAGATAAAGCCATTTTGAGATCCTCTTCATTTTATAAATTTGTTTTATTAGTTGCCAGATTATTTTCAATTTTCAAGAGCAATACATATAATTCGTTTACCTGATTTTCAGGAATACCTTTTACCGCCATGGAAGTTGTAGTGTTAAATGCTTTTCTTATATCAGGCAGAATTTTCTCGGCTTTAACGGTTATTTGCAGATTGATCTTTCGGCGGTCATTTGCATTCTGAACTCTTTCCACATAACCGTTTGATGACAGATAGTCAATAATGCGCACTGACTGCACTTTGTTGCATAACAGTTTGCCGGAGAGTTCCTTTTGGGTAAGTTTTCCCTTTCCTGCTTCAATCAATACCAAAGGATAATATGAGCGTTTGATATCGAGATGCGACAGGTTGTTCTGAAGATCAGCCAGAAAAATCCTGCTTATTTTACCCATAACCCTTCCTATCGGTTCCCTGATGTTGCTTTCGTCTTTTACGTGCATATATAATTTCCGGTTTGTGACTGCAAAATTAATTAGAATTATTAATAGTTAACATTGTTAACAATATTTAACATATCTTAATACATTCTACGAGTTAAAAATGTCTGACATGTAGTAATTGTGAAAAGAGTCAGCGACTCAGAATATTTTTGGCCGGAGTAATTTGACTACCAGAAACAGGAGTTAAGCGTTTATTGTTCGGGGATGTAAGTAAAGTAATTATTTCACCTGTTTCCACTGGTGTGTCTGAGATTGTTTTTGTTACGGGATCAAAATTTATCCTCAATGGGACGGGTTTTTCTATGACCTGATGAAATTGGCAGTTCTGAAAAGCATTAATAAATCATGGGAATCAATCTCTTTGTCTGTGTTTGGTAATCAAGATATTTTTGTCCCATATGCCTGACCATAAATTTTTCTTCGACAATTATACGATTCAGATATCCCAGCAAAACCGGAATAATCATAAGCAAGATTGATATCCAGTTTGACAGGCACGTAGAAATCCCAAGAAAGATAATCAGCTGGCCTAAATAACCAGGGTGTCTTATTTTCTTATATATTCCTGCCTGAATTAACTCATGGTTCTCAATTTTTGTCACAGTATATGTGAATTGTTGTTTAAGGGTCAGTATTGAGGTGACCCGGATTATCAATCCAATTATTACAAAAAAAGATCCGATAACAAAAAGTATGTCCCAATGATAAATCCGCCCAATCTTAGTTGAAGCCATAATGAAAGAAAGCCAAAAGCCTATGGATATTGAAAGTGTAAGTAACCAGACACTTCCTTTATCTCCTGATGTGGAGATTTCCCTTTTGCTTTGTTGTCTCCTGCTCATGAATATCTCAAATATTCCATAGAGTACAGAAAACGCAATAATTATGATCAGCTTTATATTCATTGTTTCATTTTTTTATTGTCTTATTCATATCTTAATGCATCCACAGGGTTTCTTGTTGCTGCTCTCCAGCTTTGCCAGCTCACTGTTAGTAAAGCTATTATAAGAGCAATAATTCCGGACAGACAGAATATCCACCAGCTTAGTTCTGTTTTATAAGCAAATGATTGCAACCATTTATGCATAGCGAACCAGGCAACCGGGGTTGCAATAAGGAAGGCTATTAAAACCCATTTTATGAATTTTGTATTTAGCATTGTCATCATTTCTGCTATGGTGGCTCCATTTACCTTCCTTACGCCTATCTCTTTTGTCCGTTTTTCGGAGAAGAACGCTGCCAGGCCAAAAAGCCCCATGCATGCTATCAGAATAGCAATCGTTGAGAATATGAAGATGATTTTACCAAACATGGTCTCTTTTCTATATAGCTGATCGTAAAAATTGTCGTAGAAAAAGTACTCAAAAGGGCTATCAGGTACAATTTTATTCCAAATTTTTTGAATATACTGCACCGAACCGGTAATGGATGCCGCATCTAATTTTACAGACAGGAAATTAGGATTGCTCTCATTCACATAGAGGAATAGAGGTTCTATCTCTTCATTTAATGATTTAAAGTTAAAATCCTTTATTATCCCTGTTACGAACCCCTCTTTCTGCATATATAATGAAAACTGTTTTCCGACAGGTTTATCCCAGCCAAGTTTTTTAACTGCAGATTCATTTAGCAGAAAATGCGTTCCGGAGTAAGGACATGCTGTATCTCCGGGCAGATATCCCTCTTTTAACTGAATACCATAAGTTCTGATAAAATCATTATCAATCCCAAGATATGCCATTGTCGGAGGGTTCTGTTTATTGATCCCTTCATAACCAATTGAAGCAACCCATTTCATTTCTCCAGGCAGATCGGATGTTGCTGATGCTGATCTTATATTGGGATTCCTGGTTAGTTCCTGTTTGAACGACAATATTTTGTTACGGATATTATTATCGTTAAGTGGGATGATCATAAGCTGAACTTTTGAGAATCCAAGATTTTTATTCCGGATGAAACTCATTTGCCGGTAAATAAAAAGTGATGAAGTAATAAGTATTATTGAAATTCCAAACTGAAAGAGAACAAGTATACCCTGTGTTCCGATATGTTTTTTGTTGTCAGCAAATGGTTTCCTGAATGTGTCCATTGGATTAATACGCGAAGAGATCCAGCCGGAAGCGAGACCGGTAATTATTGTGATAAGGATGAATAAAATGGCTAAACCTGGCACAAGATTTTTTATTGAAAAATATTTTGACAGGTCAGAACCCACAAGTCCGGAATACCAGGGTAGCTGGTCATTAATAATCAATGATGAGATTATTATTGAAATTCCAACCAGAACGAAAGCATCTGTAAGGTATAAGAAAATGAGTTGTTTTCTTCTGGCTCCCATTATTCTGCGCATACCAAGTTCAGTTATCTGGCGGCTATTAATGGAAAATGAAAGATTTATATAATTAATACAGGCGATTATCAGGATCATTATAGCAATGGTACTTAATATATAAATACTTTTAATATCACTGTTTGGACTGAATTCACCACCCATTCTGGAATGAAGATGGATTGATGTTAAAGCTTGTACATGATACAGTTTATTATCACCGAAATCGGCTCCTCCGTCGTATTCTTTTGTAGACTGGCTAACTGATTTTTCGAGACTTTTAAAGCTTGTTGCCTGATTTGTAAGAAGGTAAAGATTAGTTACAGTATTCATAGGGTTAAACAGAAAATCATTTCCGTAAAATGTTCTGGCAGCTGACATCGGGATCATCATGTCGAATTGAAGATGAGTATTCCCTGGGATGTTTTTCATAATCCCGGTCACCGTCAGATCTATCGACCGGTTAAAACGGAGGGTCTTTCCGATGGGGTCATATTTACCGAAGTATTTTTCAGCTGTTGATTCCGAAATAACCACTCCATTAGGTTGTGCTAATACTCTGGCCTGATTTCCAACAATCAGGGGGAGTGTAAATACATCAAAAATTGTAGAATCGACCAGTACTATTCTGTTTTCATAAAAATTTTTGTCACCGGCTGAAACCAATCCTTTGTCTAGCCTAGTGATCCTTACTGTCTTTTCTATTTCAGGAAATTTATTCTGAAGAAATGGCCCAAGCGGATTCGGTGTCTGAACCCATGCTTCTTCTACTCCTCCCATAGTGAAAGTGCTGTATACGCGGTATATTCTGTCGGAGTTCTTATGAAAACGGTCAAAGCTAAGTTCATAGCTTATATAAAGAAAGATGAAACTTGCTGCTACTATTCCGATAGTCAGACCGGTAATGTTAACAAAGGTAAAGAGTTTATGGTTCCTGAAATTTCGAAGTGTAAACTGTAATTTTTGTAAAACCATGACTATTTTATTATAGTTAACTCATTATATCCTAAAAGCATGCCGTAATTATAAATACCAGATAAATAGTTTGTTAAGAATGCCAATAATTTTTAAGCGTAAATATATTTTACTGTTTTGTGTAAATATATTTTACATAATTCCAACGTATTCTTCATAAATATTCATCAATGAAATATTCTATTGCCGGGCTAAATACCTGACATCTTTTTTAAGGTTGTGCAATATCTTATCCATATGAATTTTTTTCTTTGTTGGTCAGTACCTGACAGAGATCCCTTAGCGTTTGAGAAGCTCCTGTCGGGTACAGTAATTAATTAATATTTCTCAGTATATAATTTTGCCATTCCGTTACTATCATAGGGAGTTCCACATTATAAATATTCTTAAATCCTTCAGCTACATCAGGATATTGATAAAATCTCTTTAACTTATCAATGCCATATTTATCAATTAAGAATTTTAAAAAAAGGCCTGATATTGGGTATGACAAGCATTGTCCATTTTTATATGGTCCCTTCCAGAAATCTGTTTTTCCAGTTATTAAATCTTGTATTTCTAAATTGTCCCGAATTATTTTACAATCATTCGTAATCCGCTCAGGGTGTTGAAATAGTGCAAATGACAAAGGAATACCTTCGTTAAAAAAAGAATTTGGGCTCCTTAGATTGAAATTAAATATATAATGAATCCCTTCATGTGTTAACAAATCTTTATCTAATCCTACAGTATGAATCAGACTGTCGATTACGAATCCTCCCGTCGTACCTGGCTTTGGGTCACCACTTACAATATTTATCTCTAACTGATCACTGTGAATAAAAAATTTTAGTTTTTGAGATGGTTTCGTCACTTTATAAAGTCTGCAAAAATCATCAAACGAATCCATTAAAGAGTCAATTGTAAACTGAAACTGACTAATAGTTTTGTATTTACATGAAAAATAAGCTTCTATATATTTATTATCAATTTTTTGAGAATAGTTTTCCTTTCGTATGAGTGCTAAATCCACAAGGCTATCTGATATAAATTTATTTTCTTTTAAATTACCCAAATATCTCATTTTGTTGTTTTTGAGTATATAATAATTATATAATCCCAAAAAACGTCCAGATGATAAATTTCTTAAGGCTGCATATGAATTACCAATTGCTGCTGAACATTGTGCACTTTCGTTAATTATTGCTATTGCATCACCATAATCTGTAAGTTCAATTGTTCCAAGGGTACAATTATTATTGTAAATCTTTATGGGTAAATTAAAAATCGAAAGATCATCTAATTTACCCGTTAACCCAATAATCAGATAATGGCAACGATCTTCTAACTTTTTAACATCATTAACCCTTACTATGTCGATCCTTGAGTCCTGGTTTAAAAACCATTGCGATAGATTATCAATAATTTCTTTATTGGCTATAGTATCAAACCCCCCAGATAAAACAATTTTAAATAGTCTACTCTGCCCAAGTTTATTTATTTGAATCAGATTAATATCTGGATGTGCCAATGAGTTTAAATCAATTTTACATTCCTGAGCGTAAACTGCTCCGGAAATAAGGATCATAATGGAGATAAATATATTTTTCATGATGATTTGAAATTGTGAACTATGTCTTATAGTTTAAACCTGGTCTCTCCGGTATGGTAGTTAATAATCAGCATTGGACCGTTATCAATCGCAGATTTAGAAACCGGTCCATAAACAAACCAGTAACCGTTAATTAAATAGGTATCAAATGGTTTCCAAAGAAAAGCATTCCAGTTTCCGTACTTCTCTGAAAATATTTGGTCAGCAATTTTAATAGCTGTTCGTTTGCTTATCATAATTTCATTTCTGACGCTATCATACTTATTATCTATTAACTGACATGTATAGAATTCCGCTTGCCGGGCATCCAGATGGGATTTAGTACCCAGATGGAAATAATACAGGCCAATAAAAATAAGATAAGAAATAATTGTAAATATTACTAATGTTATCAGTTTTGATTTCATAAAATCTCCTTTTTAGTGTGGTTAAAGATTTAAGTTTTACCAGTTTATAACTATTCCGCAGAATTGAACGAAATCAGTTTCAGGTTTAAATCGCTTTTGATATTTAAAACTCCATGTATGTGAACTTCATCTTTTAAATTTTCTGTAAGGACTGGTTTGTCCCCTTTACAGTTAATCTCCATACTTTAAAATCTTTTTTCCCATTTTTTATCAGGATGTCCCTGAATTATAATTTAATGGGATGATTTTTGTTTCAGTATTGCCCAGTTGGACACTATTCCAATAACTAACCACATGGCTTCAGGCATTTAAAATTTTTGTCCTTTTTTGTGTCGTATATGGGGCAGGAGACAGAGGAACATTTCATTCTTCCATGAAGTATTCTCACACCCCAGGGAATATATCCTGCGCACATTAACAGAGCGCCAATTGAACTAATTAATTCAATATCCGGATTGTTCAGTAGTAAAAGTCCAACAACAATGCAAATGCCCTGCCATTTGCTGATAAATCTTTCTTTCATCAGGCCAATTGCCTGTATAGCTGCTCCAATTGGTAATAGTGGCAACAACCACACCACCCAAAGTAAACCGGCTTTGTTTACAATAACACTTAGAAAAGGAACGAACTCCTGAAATTTAGCTTCCGGCAAAGTGTCGAATGCAGAAAGCACTAAGCATAATGCTCCTTTATCAACAGCCAGGATGAATGCTCCAAATAAACCTGTGATGCCACCCCAGAAACCTAATTGTTTGCCTTTTCCTTGCAATACATTCATGAAACTAATCAGAGATATCATTATTACCGGAACAGCGAACATTACTATAAAATGCCCAATATGGTAAATGGGTTGTTTATGAAACCTTCCAACCAGTTGTTCAACTGTTTGAAGTGCCTCAAGCTTGAGGAGATCAGGGTGCATTAAAAACCCTGCAAGCAGCATTACCGGAAATGCAATAATCGAAATTGCAAAACCCTTCTTTTTAATTGTTTCAATTTTCATGATTTTAAGATTCTTGGTAAAATGTATTAATTGCATGTTTCATCAGAATTAACTGAGATAAGCTTTAGGTTTAAATCCCGGATCTGATTTAAAACCCCGTGCAGATGTGCTTCATCTTTAATAGTGCCCTTAAGAATTGTATTATCGCCCTCATAACTAATTTCAAAACCTTCAAAGAAGTTCTTCCATTTTTTATCAAGTTGCCCCTGAACTTTAATTATAGCCTCTCCTTTCATATTTTTATTGATTAAATTCTTAAGCAAAATTCGGGTACCAGCATCAAAAAAAAATCACCCGTATGGGTGATTTTAAAGGGTGATTTTTGAAAATAAAAATTTGAGTATAGTGAATCATCTAAATCAAAGAAAACTAATGAGGAGATTCCACGGCTCAATTATATCAGAGATCAGATTTATTCAAAGCTAAATTTATTGATTGGTTATTATTATTTTCACAGGACAATACGCAGTTGCATTTTCACTATCTGCTACAAGTATCCTTACAGTTAGTTCCCCTGGTTCCACTGGTGTGCCTGAGAATGTTTTTGTCCCGGGATCAAAACGTAACCACGATGGCAATGGATTCATGTTGATTAACATTGCAGAATAAGTAAGTGCACCATTATTATCATCATCAAAAAAAATGTTATCAGGAACGGTAAATGTGAATGGATGACCTGCAACTGCAGTCTGATTTGGTATTAATGATTTAATATAGGGACTTAAATTTGTGTGTTTCAGACTATCAATAGCACCATCTATACGAACCCAGTAGACATACACATCTGAATAATCAGGTTTTGTACCTGTGGAATAGAACAGGTATTTGTTATCAGGAGTAACCCAGGGGCCCCAGCTTCCTAGTCCGAAGTTGATTTTTGGACCAAAATTTCTTGGGTTTGTCCATGTTCCATCACTCTTTCTGTAACTGATTCCTAAAGCTGGCCTGTTAGTCACAATCATATATGACTCGTCTCGTGAAACATAGAAATCGAGATTTTCCCCGCCTGTATTTAATGGTCTGCCCAGGCTTATTGCACTGGTATCAGCTCCTTCAATTATGACCCTGCACCAGTCATTTAGTCCGGTCCCATTTAAGGCTATTGACGAAATATATTGATTCCCGTTCTTTGTAACCTGGTAATAATGAGCTTTATCTAGTTGAGTTAAAATCCTTATAGGATTGCTCCAGCCTGCTTTGCTTTTAACAGAGATATATGTCTCGGATTTATTTTCAACATCTTTTCTTTCAAAAAACATTGTATCTCCTGTTAACGATAATGCAGGGGCATAACCATCAAAAAGATCAAAGGGGCCGGTCCATTTCCCGTCGGAGAAGCTATAACTTTTGATATTTTCTCCTCTTATCGGGTAGTACCCTTTGATCTCGGAATAATATATCTCTTTTCCGTCATTGGAAACAGCAATACGTTCTGCAGCGAAGAATCCCTGTTTAACAGACAAAGGAAATATTTTTGGGGTATCTCCGGGAATAGATTGATTTAAGTAATTGATCGTCTCATTCTGTGCCTGACAGATTTGTATAAAAAATACACTAATTATAATCCATAAATACTTTTTCATAGTCCTTGATTTATAATTAATTTAGCATTGTCCATGTTGTTATAGGTTATATTTTTCAATTTGTACCGACTGATCTGTTATTTCTCGTTTTTGTCAGAAAGGTTGTTCACTCCATTCATGACATCTTCCTTCAAAATATGTTTCATTTTTTCAGGTTCTTCAAATAACGGGCTATGAGCAGACTGCTCAAACGAGTAGAACCCTTTAACTGGTGCCTTTAGTTTCTCATAATAGGATTTTGCCTCTGTGTAGGAGCAGGTATAATCGTATATGCCTTCAAAGAGATAAACTGGAAGCTTAAGTTCCGGCAGCTGGATGGTAAGATCCGTAGCTAGCATATCAGCCCATAGTATGCTGATACCGGAGCGTGATTTACCACGCCACAGATTGACTTTTTCATTTAACGTATATTCCGGGCATATCAGTGAAGGCAAAAAGATGCCACTGATTACCGACTTCATGTCGTGTGTCGTACCAATACCAAGGCTATGCATGGCAGGATCGCGCAATATACGGTATGCATCAGGCACGCCGCCAGTCATAGTGACAGGGGCAGCTTCAAGTTTACGTATCATTTTTTTGTTACCATTCTCCCGAAACTTCTTAAGCATATACTCATATGCCAGTCTTTCAGATTTGAGCTGATTCGACATCTGGGCCACACCAATGTAGGCATGGTATAACTCAGGTGCCCTTGCTGCCACTTGTATGCCAATGAATGTTCCACCCGAATGTCCCATGAGATAAATCTTTTCCTGTCCAAAGCGCTTCCGGAGATAATTTGTTACTTCTTTTGTGTCAGATATCATCTGCTCAAGTGTCATCGTCTCTGGTGGAATGTTGGCACTGTAGGAGAGTCCTGAACCACGCTGTTCCCACCAAACTACGGTGAAATAGTCTTCAAGACCTGTAGGGTATTTACGTGTAAGAAAGTAATCAGGCATGCCTCCATGCAGGTAAAGCAGAACCGGATTACTTGAATCTTTGCCCTTAATAAACATACCCTGCTCAACCCCATTAATATTTATATGTATTTTTTCTGAAATGCTTCCTATAAGAGGTTTCCCACTTTTATCTAAGAATGGTATAACTTTTCCCGGACTACAAGCCAGCAGTACCCCTGCAAGAATGAGTATACAAACTAAAAAGATTGAAAGTATTGTCAACATGATTCGTCCTCCTTTACTTATGATAGAAATATTTGATAATTGCTTCATTTAATGTTCTTGTTTTTAAGATCCCGCATTGCTGATCGTTTCGACTCGCCGAATCTCTAAATTACACTTTATACTACTTGTTATCATAAACCCCTAAATAAAGATAATCTCCCTTGTTAAAAATATACCCTGTACATTAAGTTAGGGAAAAATCCAAATTGAGTAGAATAGCCGACTTTCCCCGGTTTACTAACATCATAATATTCAGCCATTTTGCCCTGACTGTTAGTAAGGTTCATCAGATCCAGGAAAATTTCGTGTGTAGCCCCGGGCTTGTTAAACTTATAGCTGACTGATAAATTCAATAGGAAGATATTGTCAAGTTTATTGTTATACGCCTTGCTGTAGTCAAAGTATCTGTCATTTTGGGGTTCGACTGCTACATTTCCCTGAGCATCTCTTAATAATGGAATATACCTCTCTCCACCTTCAAAGAATATCTTAGCATTCAAGGCAAGGATCTGGTTTTGTTTTTTGCCCAGGTTTTTAAACTCTTTTCCACATAAAATATTCACTATGTAGTTGTTGTTATACCTGGTATTTCGCCAAACTCCTTCCAACGATTTATATTTAGAATCGAATAGTGAGCCATTTAGTAAAAAGTAGAAATTTTTATCAAAAAACCGTTCGATGGAAATTTCTACGCCATAATTCTTACCACTTCCTTTATTGACCAGTTCAACATATCTGTAATCGATGCCTTCGTTAATTGTGGCATAATAACTGGTGTCGTTGTTTTCGACCGGTAGATTATAGAGGAACTGGTAGTATGCCTCAATTTTACCAATTAGATTTTCTGAAAAGTGTTTTTCATATCCCAGTACAAAATGATGGGCTTTCAGCAATCCGAGGTTCTTGTTAGGTTCAAGATAACTACCATTGTTTTGTGGAATTTTCGCATAATAGTTATGAATACTCTCTGTTGTGCTGTGCATCCCGTACCCTGCATGCATTGAATTTGTTTTATTGATATTCCAGCCTATACTCAATCTTGGTTCAAGTGTGCTTTTATTGATGGTCAGAATATTCATGTTATGTAAGCCGGCCACAATATCAATTTTCTCATTTAAACTGTGTTTCCAGCTTATAAAATTATTTACAGTACCTAAGTTTACTTTAAAGTCATTTATATTTATCAGGGAAGCTTCTTCATTATTAAATATATTCTGATTGTAATTGAAACTATACAGGGTGTATTTTGCTCCTATCTGAATTTTATTTTTTGCATTGATTTTATTACTGTAAGTAATTGAACCCCTGATTGTTGAATTCACAATCCTGCTTTGAATCATGTGCATTCTGGGCGAAATGGAATCAACTGAAAGAACATTGTCAATGTTATACGTTCTTATAGTATCAGTCTCAAATACATCATCGTTGGCACCGGTTCCTGAATAATTTAGAGATGTCTTGACAAAGCTTTTGCTATTAAGCGACATAATATGGTTTATTCCGAGGTTTGCCAGATAATTTTTCTTTAAAAAATCTTTGCTGTTGAGAGCACTTGTTGTTGGTCTGCCTGGAGTGGACAGACCTGTTGGCCCCATATTCTCCATTGAAAAACCACTTAATCCTCCTAAGCCGTATAAGGAAAATGTACCTGCTCTTTTAGTGGGCAGTACTATTTTAAAAGTCGCATCCTGATAATCCACAACTCCGGGCACATCAACAATGCCCAACTCATTAATCAGGGAAATTGCAGAGTACCTGTAATTAAAAAGGTAGGAGCCTGCATATCCTTTTTTAAAAGGACCTTCCACTGTCAGTTCTGTTCCCATTAAACCAATACCTCCTGTAGCTTCGAACTTTTCATTGTTTCCAGACCTGAGTTTTACATCGTAAACACACGATAATACATCGCCATATTCTGACGAAAAAGCTCCGGTATAAAAATCGGAGGTGGCTAATAAATTATTATTCAGAGCTGTAAGTGCTCCAAAGGAAGAATTCTGGTCATCCATATGGTATGGACTTGAAATTTCTGCTCCATCCAAACGCCATTGCATGTATTTGGGTGAGTTTCCACGAACTATAATATCACTGCTTCCATCTGGAGTACTGGCCACTCCTGCAAAGGAGGAAACTACACGGGCAGGGTCGTCCATCCCCCCGGTAAAACGCTTAGTCTCTTCAAGAGTAATAGAATGTGTACTTAGCTGCGACATGTCATTTATTGCTTCTCCTTTTTTCTTGTATGCCTTAATAACAACTTCATCCATTGTTGTGACAGATTCCTGCATGGTCAAATCGAGGACCACCTCTTTGCCAGAATTTACGACAATATCTGAAATGGTTTTAGTTTCATAACCCAGGTAAGATATTTTTACTGCTATCCTGCCTAAAGGGATGTTGTCAAATCTAAAAATACCGTTCAGATCAGTTGCAGTACCAATTAGTGGATTGGTACCAATTATTATCACTGTCGCACCTATAAGCGGCAATTTGTTATCGCTGTCAAATATTGTACCTCTTACTGTCTGTGTGAGCTTTTGACTAAACGCCAGTGTCGTGAACACGGTAATTATTAATGTGGTCAAAATAATCCTTTTCATTTCTGTCAGATATATTTAATTATTGAAAAAACTTTTTAATATGAAATCTTTCCACCGGATTGATCGAAATAAGTATCAGGTTATAATTCCTTATGGTATTTAAAACTCCATGCATGTGTGCTTCATCCTTAAGATTCCCTGTAAGAATTGTATTATTTCCTTCGTAGCTGAACTGCATACACTTAAAGCATTCCTTCCATTTGTCATTGAGATGCCCCTGAATTCTTATTATTGTCTTGCCTTTCATATACTTGCTGAATTAATTCTTAAGCAAAGGTCAGGGACCCCCATCAAAAAAAAATCACCCCTGCGGGTGATTTTAAGGGGTGATTTTATATTTGAAAGATAGATTTGTACAGGATATGCCAGCTTCAAGTCAAATCAAACCGAGTTCTTTAGCTTTAGCAACAGCTTTAGTACGATTATCTACATCAAGCTTCAGGAAGACATTCTTTAAATGAGTTTTAACTGTATTAAGTGAAATAAACAACTTATCAGCAATTTCCTGATTTGTCAAATCTTGAGAGATAAGTTTTAAAATATCGAGTTCGCGTTCTCTTAACACGGATACTAAATTATTTTTCTTAAATTTTTCTCTCTTTTCTATTGCGAGTTTAAGCTTGTCGGTTAATTTTTTAGGAATATTTGTTTTTGTAGATGACTGTATTTTAAATACGTCAGGTAATAAATCTTTTATTCTATCATGATAATATATAAATGACATTAATATATTTTCATTAGCAGCGTATTGCAACGCTTCAATCAGTGTTGCAACGGCTTTTTCTTTATTTCCTGTGTTTTTATAGAAGATGGCATATATTATTTTCACTGAAATCAATGTCTCAATCCAGTTTGCAGCTTTTGAAATAGTTTGCAATTCGGAAAGAATTTTTTCTGCCTCTTTATATTTAAGGTCTGTTATCAATAACAATACAAATGAGAAATAGCCACGATCTTCTAAATAAGACATTTCTTTATCGGGACCCAGCCCATTTTCCTTAAAGAAATTACGGGCTTTTTCTGGTTCATGCTGTTCGATAAGCATTTTCCCCTTCATATCAATATACATAGCTCTGGCAGATGGAGATATTGTATTTTGATTTATTATCGCATCTATTTCATCTAACAAATTATTTATCCCCGAATTATCCCCGCGTCCGTATAAAACAAGCGAATAAATTAATCGCACCCACACTTTAAATGAACTATTGGAAAAGTTTTTACTTAAGCTATATGCAATTTTAACATTGGTCAAAGCTTCATCAAAATCTGTCCGCATGCATTCAATTTCTGCCATACAGGCATAAAGTTCGAAATATGTTGGTTCCGACTTATTAATTTGTGAATTACCACTTTCTTTCATTTCAGCTATCAGCTCAGAACATTTCTTGTAAGCAGAAGTATAAAGCCCCATACGCTGTTCCATATAAGCTACATTGTATGCATTTGAAGATATAAGATAGATATTGCCTGATTTTTTGCTGTAAGCCAGTGCTTTTTCAAAAGCCTCTATACATTCATTAATATGTCCGCAAATTTCTTCAGCCCATCCAATAGAGTACCATCCCCAGCTATACCAGAACGGATCATCCTCGGAGAGGTTTTCCTTTGCTGCTTTCCAATAGCTAAAGGTTTTTTCTGTGTCAGCGGATTTTGAGTAGAGGTAAGCAAATGCAACGCAAATTTTCCCTGCCAGCTTCTTATTATTCTGAATATCTTCTTTTGAGGAATTTTTATTATTAATTATCTGCATTGTAATAATTTCGGCACTTACCAAAAAAGGTTCAGCTTTTTGATTTTGACCGGCTATAATTAATATCCAAGCATAGTATAGACTAAAATCCGCACTCTTTTTTATGATTTCATCGGGCAGTAAATCACCATATTTTATAATAGCAGAATGCTGTCCGTTTTTCCAAAGAGTTTCTACTATCTCTCCAAGAAGCTGTATGCTTTTTTCGAAATTTTCTGTTTCTATTGCATGTTCAATCGCATTTAGTGGCATTGAATTTTCTTTAAACCACTCAATTGCCTCATTATGCAGTTCAATAAAAGCATCTTTGCCTCTTAGCAGAAGTCGCTGTTTTAAAAGGTGCGCGAAGAGGTGATGATATCTATACCAGATCCTCTCCTCATCCAGGGGAATTACAAACATGTTATTCTTCTCCAGAGTCTCAAGAACTAACTGACTGTCATTTCTTTTCAAAACGGAGTTGCATAAAGAAGCAGACATTTGCTCCAGTATCGATGTTTGCAGTAAAAATTCCTTGATGTCATCGGTTTGGATCTTCAGCACTTCCTCCATCAGATAATCCATTATGTATCGGTTATCTCCTTTTAAGTCCTGAATAAATTTGGAAATGTCTTCACGTCCCTGCATTGATAAGGCTGTCAGCTGAAGGCCTGCTATCCAGCCTTCGGTTTTTGTTTCAAGTGCATATAAATCATCAATGGATAAGCCAAGTTTCAGTTTTTTATTGAATAATATGGAAATATCATTTGCCGAGAAACTAAGGTCTGATGAACGTAACTCAACCACCTGGTGTTGACTTCTTAACCTTGAAATAGAAAGTGCCGGGTCCGAACGGGTCAGTAACACAATATGGATATTAGCCGGAATATGTTCTAATAAATAGCTTATTAATTTTAGTACTTCATTACTCCTGATTAGATGAAAATCGTCGAGTACCAATAAAAAGTTTTGATTGATACTAAGTATTTCGTTAATCAACATGCCAGCAATTGATTCTACAGATGGCTTGTTGGGCGAATTTAACAGTTTGAGGGCGCTTTGTCCGAATGTTGCATAAATACTTTGAATTCCCGAAATTACATAGTCTAAAAATTCTACCGGGTCATTATCCCCATTGTCGAGTGAGAACCATACTGTCGGAATTTTGTTTTGATTGATCCAGTCACTCACAACTGTTGTTTTGCCAAATCCAGCAGGAGCAGAAACGAGAATAAGCTTTCGGCTTAGCCCGGTATTCAATTTCTCAGATAGTTCTGATCGGTGAACTATATTATTCCCAGTAGCAGGAATATGTAGTTTGGTCAAAAGCATATGTGAAATTAAGAAATATTATGATCTCATAAATGTTTTTCCTTAACGAGAATCAGTTGTCTGCAGTTATGTACAGAAGGATGAGAATTATATAGCCCTTTATTCGTACTAGTCAATGTCAATTAATTCTCTGAACTTTTTTTCATTTGCTGAATAAAGCGTCTCCTCAACCAATTCTTTCCATTTAATTATCCTGGTGTTTTTATAGCAGTCTATTTTTTTTGTCACTGATAGTATTTCAGTTACTTCAAAGATGCTTCTCTTTTTCAAATCAGCTATATATGGCCTGATAAGCTTAATATCCTTTTCGGTAAGTTCTGATCCTGGTAATTTATTTTCAATTTTATCCGGGATATCTTTAGTGTTTTTATTCTCAGCCACATAACTTCCCTGATTTAAAGTGAACCCAACCAGTGTCCCTTTTCCTATTTCCGATTTTATTCCAATTTTACCTCCGAGTGCTTCAACGGCAAGTTTGCAGTAAGCCAATCCGATACCTGTGGAATTATTGTACAGTAAGGAACTATTTGCTCCCTGATTATACATATCAAACATACTGTTGATTTTATCTTCAGAAATTCCATTCCCATTATCTTCAATCTCAACCAATATCTCATTATCTTTCTGACTTACTGATATTTGAATTAATCCTCCTGAAGGAGTGTATTTTATCGCATTGCTCAGGAGATTAGTCAGTATGCGATTTACAATGTGTCTGTCAGTAGTTATCCAATAAGCAGGAGGAACATTTGTTTTAAGTTCAATTGACGAATTTACGAACAACAGGTTGAGTTTATCTGTTAAATTTTTAATGAGGGAACTAAGTTGAATGTTTTCATTTTCAACCTGCATTTTCATCTCTTTAAACTTCTGCACCTCCAAAAGGTTAAGAATGAGATCGAGCATCTCATAAGAGATCTGGCGTATAATGTTTCTTAGATTTGCAGGAATTGATTCTGTATCGGTGAGATTGAGAATCAGGTTCAGAGGATTTTTCAGGTCATGTATCATCATCTGCACCATCTGTTGGCGGAAGCTCTCAAGTCTTTTAATTTCTTCATATGCAACTCTAAGTTTTTCAGATTGCTTATCGGTAAAGTCTTTTTGTTCGAGAATCCTGACATTTTTCAGCTCAAGCTCTTGTGCAAGTTCAAACCGTTGAACTGCAAAATCCGAAATTGAATCACGCATATTTTCAAGCTGCTTTGTTCTTTCCTTTACTCTACGGTCAACTATCTCATCTATTTCTTCAATTTTATACTTTAATTGTTTGTTTTCACCCGCAATCTTAAGGTAATGTCCAAAAAATAGAAACAAAAAAGCAGATATTGCTACCAAAGAAAAAACCGAAGAAATTATTACAATTAACTCAGAATTCATTCCAATATATTAAACATGAAACAACTATTTAATCTGCCGATAAAGTTAATGTTAATTAAATAAATACCAGGTTTTGAAAGTCCTCAATTAAGTATTTTTATATATTTATGAAGACAAGTAATTGAAACCTCCTGACCATGAATGAATACCTGATTTTGATTGTTGATGATGATCCAAAGCAGTTGAAGATATTGATAGGCAATCTTATTGAGTATAACCCTGGATATAAACTTCTTATAGCTACAAATAGTAAGTCAGCGATTGAAATAGCCATAAGTAACAAACCCGATCTTATTCTGATGGATTGGGAGATGCCCGGCATGAATGGAGTGGAGGCTATCAGGCAGCTAAAAGCGCTTGAAGAGACAAAGTCAATACCTGTAATAATGGTTACCGGGACACATAACGAAACGGAGAAATTAAAAGAAGCAATGGATGCTGGTGCAATTGATTTTGTAAACAAACCCTATAATGCAGTAGAGCTGATTGCAAGAATCAGGACTCAGATCAGACAGGTTGAGGTCTTCCGTAAACTACTTTTACAACAGGAAGTAATTAATAATCACGAAAGAGAACTGGCTTTAAATGAAAAGAAGCTTCTTCAACAAGATCTGAAACATCATCAGAAGCAACTTACTATGCAAACCGTAAACATGCTTAAAAACAATGAGTTTCTTCAATCTGTTCTTTCTGATATAAAAACAATTCTGCCATTTACTTCCAGCCAGGGTAAATCTGTTATAAACTTATTGGAATCCAGAATAAACGATAGTAGTAATGATCAGATCTGGAAAGAGTTTGAATATTGCTTCGGGCAGGTTTACAATGATTTTTATAAAAACCTGAATGATAAATTGAAAGATATTACAACCAGGGAGCAAAGATTGTGTGCTTTTCTTAAAATGAATATGAGCACAAAAGAAATAGCTGCTATAACATTTCAGACGCCAAATTCGATTGACGTTGCAAAGCACCGGTTGCGGAAGAAAGCCGGGCTGGAAAATGATGAAGAGTTCAATAGGTTTTTGTTGAACATCTGATCTTTCGTAACCAGTATTTTCACCAGAAAATATATTTTTAATCTAAACTGAATGAATTCAATAATCATTTAGCTAAAAAATTATTATTGAACTGATATTCTATATTCCTCATTCTCATTTGTATAGCTAAATTGTAAGAATTTGTAAGGTATATGTAAGATTATGTAAGCCTGAAAATTAGGACTATCCCGGGATTCTAACGTAAAATTGTACGACATCAAAATTTTACCACACAATAAAAACCAATATTATGAAACCATTCTCTATTTTATTTATTATCGTTTTTATCGCCCTTTTTTCTGCATTAAATGTAAATGTATTCGGGCAAAGCAGTCAAATTGATTATCAGGTTGTAGAAAACAATTATCCGGGTCGGATAGAATTTGAAAAATCTGTGAAAGGATCGCAGAATTTTTATTTTAACAAATCTGAAATTCCCGTTCTTCTACAACTTGACTCTATTCTCATGGGGAAATATATAAATAACCTTCATCTGTACGTTTCGGCTAAGCCTGGTGAGATCGATTTTGGAAGATTCATACTATCTGCCGATAATGTGGCCGGTTATAGTAGCCAGTTGAAAAACCTGAACCAGATTGTCATGGGGAGAGTTGTAATACATAATAGTCTGGTATTCAACGAAGTTAGAGGAAAACAGCTCAAACAAAAATTGCAGGAGATTTCGGGATTGCCTTTTGAAACGAGGTAAAACAGCAACAAATTTTTAACTTAAATGAAACAAAGATGAAAAAATATTTACTCATATTAATTCTTATACTAGGCTTCTTTCCTGGTTTAAACGCTCAGTCGCCACTTTGCTCATCATCCCCTACAACATTTTGCTGCGAATACGTCTCTTCCGTAACTATTAACGGAGTAACAAAAGCCGGGGCTCCTGATGCAACAGGATTTACTTCGGGTCCGGGATATTTTGATTATACTGCTACCTCACTTACGAACCTTACAGCCGGACAGACATATCCGGTATCTGTTACTGTAAAAACCAACAGCAGTTATCAGGAATATGTGAAAATGTGGTTCGACTTTAATGGGAACGGAGTTTTAAGTGACCCAGGTGAACTTGTTTTTGACCAGGTAAACACATTTAATGGAACGTATGTATATTCAGGAAATGTAAGTGTGCCTGCAACAGCTTTTAACGGAGAAGTATATATCAGAGTTGTAATGGTATATGCAAACAGTCCGGCCTTATGCGGTTCTTATTCTTATGGAACGACTCTCGATTTTAAAGCTACAATCAGTGGTGGAATCACCTCAAGACATCTGGATGTTGCAACAACATCGTCAGGAGGATATAGTGGGAGTGTAACAAGCTCTCCCTCAGGAATTAATACCGGCTCCGGTCTGACTTCTGCTAATTTCCCGAATGGTTCGGATGTAACTCTTACTGCAACTGCTGGCGGAGGGGGAACATTTATTAACTGGTCGGGAGATGTGTCTGGTTCAACCAATCCATTTACAGTTACTTTAAATTCTGATATGGATATAATTGCTAATTTCGGTCCTCCATATTCTGTCCCTTCATTAACAACATCTTCTGTGTCGTCTGTAACAACAAATTCTGCGCAAACCGGAGGTAATATAACAAGTGATGGTAATAAAGCTGTAACTTCAAGAGGAGTATGCTGGAACACATCCTCAAATCCAACAACTGCAAATTCCCATACAACAGATGGTTCAGGCACTGGTACATTCACAAGCTCTCTTGCAGGGCTAACTCCCGGCACATTATACTATGTCAGAGCTTATGCAACCAACGAGATAGGAACAGGTTATGGCAACCAGGTGTCTTTCGGTACCATACCATCTGATCCTTCTTCGGCATCAGCCTCCCCTTCGACAATCTTTGTTGGATCATCGACACAACTTTCAGTAACCGGAGCCATGGGAACAGTGGAATGGTATACAGGGAGTTGTGGAGGTACATTGGCAGGATCAGGGAATCCGCTTACTGTCTCCCCAACTGTAACAACAACTTACTATGCCCGGAATCATGCCAACAGCGTTTATAGTCTGGGATGTGCATCAGTAACGGTAACAGTAAATAAGTATGATCAGACTATAACCTTCGATCCAATACCTGCAAAAGTTTATGGTGACACAGACTTCAGTCCTGCATCAGCCAGTTCTGGGCTTACTATCACTTATTCAAGCAGTAATACAGCTGTAGCTACCATTGTGGCAGGGAAAGTACATATTGCCGGAGTGGGATCAGCAGATATAACAGCTTCCCAGACAGGTAACTCTACATATAATCCTGCAATTTCTTCTACACATACCCTTTCAGTTTCAAAAGCAGCTTTAACTGTTACAGCAAATAATAAATCGAAAACATACGGCGCATCAGATCCGGTACTTGATTATACTGTTACCGGAACATTATTTAATGGAGATTCGTATTCTGTTATTACCGGAGTCACTCTCACTACAGCAACCGGTTCTTCAGCTACTTCTGGCAGCCATACAATTACTGTTTCCGGTGGCTCAGCTGACAACTACAATGTTGCTGATATAAACGGGATACTAACAGTAAATAAGGCCGTTTTAACAGTAACTGCCAATGATAAATCAAAAGTATATGGTGAATCTGATCCTGTTCTTGATTACACACCTTCCGGGGCATTATACTACACTGACACCTATTCAGTTATTTCCGGAGTAAGCCTTAATACTGAAACAGGCTCTTCAGCTACTTCTGGCACTCATACGATAACTGCAACCGGTGGTTCGGCCGACAACTACGATTTAAACCTGGTAAACGGAACGCTTACTGTAAGTAAAGCAGCTGCGTTGACTATAATAGCAAACGACAAGGAAAAAATTTATGGGGATGTTGATCCTGACCTTGATTATACACCATCAGGAACATTATATTATAATGATACCTATTCCGTTATTTCCGGAGTAAGCCTTAGTACTGAAACAGGTGCTTCAGCTACTTCCGGCACTCATACAATTACTGTAACTGGTGGTTCAGCTGACAACTATGAAGTAAACCAGATAAACGGAACACTTTCAGTACACAAAGCTGAGCTGAATGCCATTGCAGATAACAAGAGCAAAATCTATGGAGAGACAAATCCTTTGTTTACAATAACTTATGAAGGGTTCAGGTATTCCGACAATGTTGATTCATTAACAATGCTTCCACAGGCATCAACTACAGCCAGCGCCGCGAGCAATGCAGGTTTTTATGTTATAGCTCTTACTGAAGGAACAGATAATAACTACATAATCAACAACACAGAAGGTACTCTTTCAATTGAAAAGGCACTGCTAAGCGTTACTGCCGACGATAAGTCGAAGAGTTATGGGCAGGTTAATCCTGAGTTTACGATATCATATTCCGGATTTGTAAATGGAGATGGTGTTGATGACATTGATACCAGCCCTATTTTGTACACTTCAGCTGACCTGTTGTCAGATGCAGGAAAGTATAGCATAACTGTTGAGGATGGCTCAGACAATAACTACAATTTTGAATACAATAACGGAACCCTTGAAATTGTAAAAGCAGACCAGGTACTGAATTTCGCTGCTATTCCGGAGGGACTAAGAACGACCCAGAGTCATGAACTGATTGCCACTTCCACAAGCGGACTACCTGTTAGCTTCGAATCGTCAGAGAATTCAATTGTTCAAATATCAGGGAATAATATGACAGTTTTAAAAGAAGGGA
>DCFT01000229.1:1340-10299 GCA_002319885.1 Bacteroidales bacterium UBA1797 | reverse complement strand
ATATTTATACTTCTTTGGATGGGGACTAATATCTGGATACTTACAAAAAAATCCTTTGATCCGTTTCCATTTATACTTTTAAATCTTATTCTTTCATGCCTGGCAGCAATACAGGCTCCTATTATTATGATGAGCCAGAACAGAAAAGAAGAGAAGGACAGGTTACGGGGTGAAAATGATTATAAGATTAATTTAAAGGCTGAACTTGAAATAAAACTATTGAGTGAAAAAATAGATCATTTGATCGTCCATCAGAATAAAAAATTAATTGAGATACAGGAAATTCAGGCAGATTATCTCGAAGATTTAATGAACGAAATAAAAAGAAAATAAGATTTGAACATCGCAAACAAAAGGTGATAATTTTACACTATTTCTCATCAGGATGTCATCATATATTCTGTTTCCGGGGATATAAATGATCTTTTCAATGAGTGAAAATTTTATAAATGAATAATAACTGATCAAAATAATTATTACTATTTAAAAACAATATTAAATGAATAAAGGAATATGCTTTGTTGGGTTCATTCTTGGTATGAGTCAATTTCTCTCCGGACAGACCGGAATTTCAGATTCTTCCAGGATGGTCAAATTGGAGGAGGTAATGGTTACTTCAAACAGATTACCAATTTTACTTAAAAACAATCCGGGATCGGTATCGCTGGTCACACCCGAGATACTTTCAAATATGACTAAGTCAACCGGGGCAGAAGAGGCACTGCGACTGGTTCCAGGTGTGCGTATCGACAACCAGCACGATGGAGAAAGGGTTCATGTTTCCATCCGTGGGCAAGGAATTTTAACAGAACGTGGCTTGAGAGGAATCGGTGTGTTAATTGATGGGATCCCGGTTAATGACCCTTCGGGCTTTGCACCCGATTTGTATGATGTTGATTGGGGGACAGTGAATAAAATTGAAGTATTGAGAGGCCCTTCCGCCAGCTTATATGGCGGCGGCGGAGCTGCAGGAGTGTTAAATATTACAACTAATAACGGCGGTTCAAAGCCAATCGGTGGGGAAATAAATCAGACCCTGGGATCAAATGGATTCTCAAAATCATTAATTCAGTTAGATGGAACACATAACGATATCGATTACCGTGTAAGCTATTCCCGAACGGGAGGAAATGGATATCGCGATCATCAGGCCTTCTGGGGAAATATCCTATATGAAAAAGTCAACTTCAATCCTTCCCCGAAATTGTCTATAACTCAGATCATCTCACATACCGACTATTTTCAACAAAACCCTGAAGGATTAAATATCTCGCAATTTGACAATCTCCGGCAGGCGAATCCCGATGCAAATCCCTTTAATGAGTACCAGAAGACAAATCGTACTACAATCGGGTTTCACGGAAAATATATTTTCAGTGAATTGCAGGATATAGAAGTCACTTCATATCTGCGTTCCTGGAATTATAAAGAAACCAGCAATAAAAGCGCCGAGTACAGGAATATTACCAACCCCGGAACAAGCATCCAGTATAACTTACATTTCTCTTCTGCCAAAATAAAAAACGACATCAGCATAGGAACAGATCTTAAATGGCAGAATATTGATCTCTACAAATTGCAAAGTGCCAGCAATCCTCTGAGAAAGGAAAGCATTGACGAGACAAATATTGAAACCGATTTATTGCTTGCCAATCAGATAATTTCCCAGAGAAGCATGGGAATCTTTGCTCTTTATAAACTAAGCATGGGGAAATTTAATCTGATCGGGAGTATTCGGTCTGATGTCATGAATAACGAACTTACTGATAAAATGCTTGGGGCAGATACAGCAAAAACCACAAAAAACTTTAAAAATGTTTCTGCGCGAATTGGGGCAAGTTACTCTATTAATAATGCTGCCACAATATTCATTGACTGGAGCCAGGGATTTATGCCCCCATCGACTGAGGAATTAGGAAGCAATCCGGTTGGCTACAGCGGTTTTAACACACATCTGGTACCGGCTACATCCAATTGCAGCGAAATCGGAGTACGTGGGTTTTACAATGAAAAGCTGTCGTATGAGGTAACAGCGTTTATCATGAATACTGAAAATGATTTTTTCCGTTTCAAACAGGCAGGAAGGGGAAACCAGGAAGTATTCTACGGAAATGCCGGAAACAGCAGACGTTTTGGTATTGAGACATTTATTTCATACCAGATAATGAAAACCCTCACTTTGAATGTTGCCTACACTTATGCAGATTATAAGTATGTGTCATCTGCAATTGATCCTGTTTATACTGATCAGGCTTATGTACTTACATCACCTCCTGAATCAGGACAATGGTTACCAAACTCTCCAAGAAATCAGGTATATTCTGAAGTCGTATACTCTGTAACAAAGAGATTAAAATTCAGCCTGGCTACGGAATATCAGTCAAAATGGGCTATTTATACCGATCCGAAAGCATATTATGGCGAAATGGACCCGACAATATATCAGAACTGGCAGAAAGGATTTAATCTATTCCATGCAAGGATTGGCTACGACGTAACCATTGGAAAGGTGAATGCGGAATGCAGTCTCTTTGTCAGGAATCTCACCGGTGCAAAATATATGGCTTTCACAGAGCCTGATCCTGATGGTAATGCATATCACCCAGGGCCATCGAGAGAATTCTTCGGGAATATTAAAATTAATTTTTAACAAATTTTGATTCTGTCAGCTTTTAGCATTATGCAGGGATTGACAACTATTTGAGAGACTCTAAGATTGCCCCTGCATACAATTGTAGCGAAAGCTTAAGCTTAAATTGAGAAAAAGAATTTTATCATGAAAAACATTGAACTGATAAGCCAGGAGATTTCAGAATTAATAAATGAATGGGAGTCTGTTTTAAGCGGAATACCTGAAGATATTTTATCCCTGAGAAGAAACTCACAAAACCGGACAATAAAACAAATTGTCGGACATATGATTGACTCAACTTCCAATAATACACATAGAATTGTCCATCTTCAATATCAATCATCGCCGTTAATATTCCCAAACTATGCAACTTTGGGGAATAACGACCGTTGGATAGCTATCCAGGATTATCAGAATGAAGACTGGAAGACATTGATTCAACTGTGGAAATACTCACTTTTACATATCTGCCATGTGATGAAAAATGTCAGAGTCGGGAGAATGAAAAATGAGTGGTTATCTGGGCCGGGAGAAAAAGTGACTCTGGAAGAAATGATCATTGACTTCCCGCGACATCTGAAATTACACCTTTCTGAAATAGCAGAACTGATTAAAAAAGATTAACTTGTGGGTATGAAAACTAATTGGCTCAACCGGTTTTTTCTGACAGGTATTCTTGGAATAATTGCTATTTCTTCAGGAATTGCCCAGGTCATATCCGTCAAATATGACCTAAACTCCCTGCTTGAGAACAACAAAATTGAAGTGTTTAACAGAACGGTAACCCCTTTGTCTGAAAAGGATAAGAATGGCTTAAGTTTTTCAAAAAATGAAAATGACGGAATCGCATGGCTGAAACATGTTATTTTTTCAAATGGAAGTATTGAACTTGATATAAGAGGAAAAGATGAATATCAGCAAAGTTTTGTGGGTTTAGCTTTCCACGGCCTTGACAATAACACATATGACGCAATTTATTTCCGTCCGTTTAATTTCCAGTCTACTGACTCTGTTCGCAGATTGCATGCAGTTCAGTATGTCTCGCAACCTGATTATCCCTGGCAGGTACTTAGAGAACAATATAACGGAAAGTATGAAAAAGATGTTAGTCCTGCTCCAAATGCTGATGAGTGGTTTCATGTGAAAATAACTATAAAAAGTCCTCTGATCAAAGTTTTTGTTAATGGAAATCCCGAACCATGTCTTATTGTTGAGAAATTAAATACCCGGTCCTCAGGGAAAATGGGACTATGGGTCGGGAACAATTCGGATGGGGATTTTGCCAACCTTGAGATTATGTCGCTTGAATAATAAGATCTTATAACAATGAGGCCAAGAATTAAGATTTGTTGCATAAGCAGTGAATATGAAGCCAGGATTGCTATTGAAAACGGCGCTTCGGCCATCGGTCTTGTTGCCAGGATGCCAAGCGGTCCCGGACCAATATCTGATGATCTGATCCGGCAGATTGCAAAAACTGTCCCTCCCCCCGTTGCAACATTTCTCCTCACCAGCGAAACGACAGTGGAACAGATAATAGAACATCATAAAAGAACCAATACCAATACAATACAGATTGTTGATTCCTTGTCTTCGGGTACCTATTATCAACTTAAGGAAGCACTTCCCGGAATTAAAATTGTGCAGGTAATTCATGTAATAGATGAAAAATCAGTCGATGAGGCTATTACTATTTCAGGAATGGTGGATGCACTGCTTCTCGACAGTGGTAATCCACGATTAAAAATAAAGGAACTTGGAGGAACCGGCAGAATACACAACTGGAAATTAAGCAGACAAATAAGAGACAAATCAAAATGCCCGGTATTTCTGGCAGGTGGCTTAAATCCCGAAAATGTCAGGCAGGCAATTGATGAGGTTGAGCCATTCGCTGTTGACGTTTGCAGCGGCGTAAGAAGTGAAGGCAAACTCGATGAAAAGAAACTTGAAAGTTTCTTTTCAGAAGCTCTGAGAAAATGAATTGCCCGATTTATTAGTTCCGGAGTAAGAGAATATCATAATTAATCATGTTTAACGGAGTATCTTTTCCCCCATTCCGCATTTATTGAGAACATAGAAAGCTGAATGTTTGTTTTATTTATTATTAAGAACTTTAAAATAATATCGCTTGTTTAATATTGAGGATATTTGTTTTCGTTATTCGTAAATTTATGTATCCAATAAAAACATATCCATCAGAATCATTTGGTATATCCGGATTTCTGCTGGTATTACTTCTATCCTTCTCATCCTTTTCAGAAGGACAGGTTCAGGAAGTGAAGCGAAATGCCACAATTCCTGACTTTAAAGAACTTCCAAAAACAAAATGGCAATTCAGGACCGGGGCATCGTTGTACTCATCCCCTGTTGTCAGTAAGGGAATTGTCTACATTGGTGGGCTGGATAGCATATTATATGCTCTCGATTTAAATTCCGGCAAAGAGAAATGGAGATTTCGCACAAAGGGGGAAATCCGTTCCAACGTTTGTATCTCAGGTGATCATCTTTACCTGAATGGGGGCGACGGTGTTTTATATGCATTAAATAATCTGACCGGAGAGGTTTATTGGAGATTTTTAACAGGTGATGAAAAAAAATATGATTTTGCAGATTATTTTCAGTCTACTCCCATACTGAAAAATGGCATACTTTATTTTGGATCAGGTGATGGAAATTTTTATGCGGTAAATTCCAATTCAGGTGTTTTAGTATGGAAATTTACGACTGGAAATATTATCCACACTACCCCCGCCATCGAAAATAATAAGATATTCTTTGGATCGTTTGATGGAAATGTATATGCACTTGATATACTTACCGGTAAGCAGTTATGGAAGTTTAAAACTGTCGGACATCGTTATTTTCCAAAGGGTGAAGTTCAGGGTTCACCTTGTGCTTTTAAAGGTTTGATTTTTATTGGAGCAAGGGATTACAATATATATGCACTCGATCAGGACAAAGGGTATTGCCACTGGAACAAGTCATTTACCAGAGGGTGGGGCCTTTGCAACAATATTCATGATTCAATATTATACATAGGATCAGCAGATGAACGGGTGCTGATATCGGCCGACCCCGAAACAGGAAAAGAATTTTGGAATATTAAAATGGAATTCCTGGTATTTGGTAACAATGCTTACAGCGACAGTATGATGTACATTGGAACAACAAACGGAAAGCTACATGGTATCAGCCTTAAATCGGGTAAAAAATTATGGAGCTATGAAACGGATTCATATCAGCAAAACCGGTTGAAGTATTTCAAACCCGATGATTCTTACAGAGACGATATATACACTATTATTAAATCTAACGAACAGTTTCTTGAAGCAGAATGTGAATTAGGAGGTATTTTTTCGACTCCATATATTTCTGAGGATTTGATAATCTTTTCGAGCACCAATGGAAAAGTATATTGTTTAATGAGATAACATAATATCTAAAAACCTTTATAACTATAGAATAAAAAGACAGTATTAAAATTTTGTTGCCATGACTAAAAAAAGTATTATGTGTTTTATTTCCTTAGTGATTTTAGTAATCGCCGGGCCGTTAACTTTTGCACAGGTTAATCAGAAAACGGAATCAAACTCTTTAAAATTTAAGCCTGTTCCCCTTTCCGCCTTCAAACACTGTGATGTTGGAAACCCTTCAATTCCGGGGACAGTTAAAATTTCTGAGAATGGTTTTGATTTAACAGCAGGTGGCGCTGACATATGGGGCAATAAAGATGAATTCAACTTTGTATATGTTGAACGCACCGGCGATTTTGATTTTGTATGCCGTGTTCAAAGTCTTGCTCCCGCTAATTTATACACTAAAGCAGGGCTGATGGCTCGCGAAGATCTTACCGCCGGTTGCAGACATGTTTATTTCCAGGTATTCTCTGATAATAGCCTCAGGAATCATAATAATGGAGGTTATGAATTCCAGTACCGGTCGACAAAAGACAGTGCAATGAAAGCCATATATCCCAAAACTTCTGAGGGATCACCTGAATTCCCGGTTGAATATCCAAATACGTGGATCAGATTACAACGGATTAATAATGAATTCACTGGCTATTACTGCACTGATGGGAAAACATGGAAGCCATATACTACTTTCACACTTGAACTTCCACCAAAGATCTATCTTGGTTTAGCGGTCACTGCTCATAATACCTATCATTTCGCATCGGTAATGTTCAGAAACATTGGGGAGCTGAAACACTAGAAGATAAACATAGCAGATCATGGTTATAGATCACGTTGCAATATGGACAACACAGCTGGAGAAGCTTAAGGATTATTATGTTAAGTACTTTAACGGTCTTCCCGGTAAAAAGTACTTCAATCCTAAGAGGTTCTTTGAAAGTTACTTCGTCTCTTTTGATTCTGGTACCCGGCTTGAAATAATGCAGATGCCCGGAATTCCTGAAAACCTGAACGACACTGTTGAGAGGCAATATCTGGGAATAATCCATTTATCCTTCGGGGTTGAAAATATGGGCAGGGTAAATGAAAAATATGATCAACTGGTAAAGGACGGATACAGAATATTAAGGGAACCACGGAGGACCGGTGATGGTTATTGGGAATTTGAAACACTGGATCCCGACAACAACAGAATTGAAGTGTCAGCTGTTTTCAGTGATTAAAAGCTATTAAACACAAATCGCAGCAAAGCGAAGATCCCGACTGAAGCATCGGGAGAACACTAAGGAAGCCCAAAGCCCACAAAGTTAAATCAATGAAATAAATTTCTTTGTGACCTTTTTATTTACTTTGTGACCTTAGTGGTTTAAAATATACCCGTTAATTTGAGCCACTATAATAATCATGCCTGTTTATTATGAAAGAAATTGCAGCCATTATACTTGAAAATGACAAAGGGGAGATTCTCCTCTATTTACGTGATAATAAACCGGATATTCCTTTCCCCGACCACTGGGATCTGATAGGTGGTCATGTTGAAGAAGGAGAAACACCCGAAGAGGCACTCGTCCGGGAAGTAAAAGAAGAACTGGACATTGATCTGAAAGATTATACTTTTTATAAAACATACGTTTGCATGAAAGGCGATGCATACGAAAATATCAAATACGTCTACTACGGGAAGATAAATCTGCCAATTGAAGAAGTTACTCTTCTTGAGGGCGTTCGTCCGCAATATTTTTCAAGGGAAGAGATTCCAAATGTCAAATTTGCCAATATCCTCAAATCAATTGTAATGGAATATATTGATGAAAATGAAATGAATCCGGAAAAGTTAAAAGAATCCGTTTTATAGATTTTCTTCGTTTACACCTGGTTGTAAGCTGTTGGATAGCAAAGAAAATTAATAGATTTGTACAAACCATTCATGAACGTAATATAGTTAAAGTAAAATTCCAAACCTTATGAAGAAACCTATAATACTACTGTTCCTGGCTCTTGAAACAATAGTAAATGCACAGACAATTACTGTCATGTCTCCCGATAATAAAATTGAAGTTACAATCATTAACAAAGAAAAATTGACTTACTCGGTTTCATATAATGGAAGAGCCATTATTAACCCTTCTCAACTGGGATTTGAATTTAAAGATGAACTTGCGATGACTGGCAATTTTTACATTGTAAATCAATCAGTTAAAAATTTCAATGAGACATGGATTCCTGTTGTTAAAGCAAAGCATACTGAGATTGTAAATAATTATAATGAGCTACAATTGACTGTGAAAGAAAAATCAGATCCAATGAGGCAGCTTGAACTTTATGTAAGGGCTTATAATGATGGTGCCGCATATCGCTTCAAGCTTTTAAGGAGCGGCAAAGTAGGTGACAGACAGATTACAAAAGAATTAACAACATTTAATATTCCTGGTGACCCAAAATCCTGGATTGTCGAATATGGCGGATACTCATCTTCCAATGAAGCTGAGTTCATGGAACATCCTCTGAGCTATCTCAATGAGAAGTCAATCGCCGGGATGCCTTTGCTTATGGAATACGACAATAACTGCTGGGTTGCACTGACTGAAGCTAAAATTGAAAATTATGCAGCATTCTATATTGGTACAAACGGCACTGTAAATCAGCTTACCACAAAACTTGTTCCTGTTCCCGGTGAAGCTGAAGATGGTGTAAAGGTGCGCTTTGCAGATGAGGTTTACACGCCCTGGCGTGTTCTGATGATTGGAGAATCCCCGGGAGCTCTTATTGAATCGGAGATTATTCAGAACCTTAATGACCCGTGTGCTATTAAAGATCCATCATGGATCAAGCCCGGAATGAGCGCCTGGGATCACTGGTGGAGCGGTGAAGTAAAAATGGAAATGCCTGTTATAAAACAGTACATTGATCT
>DCFT01000229.1:0-1020 GCA_002319885.1 Bacteroidales bacterium UBA1797 | reverse complement strand
AATTCCCCGGAAGCTGATATTACAAAGTGGGCGCCACAGATAAGCATGCCTGAAATAATTGAATATGCACGATCAAAGAATGTTAAAATTATTGTCTGGCTCTATTCGAGCGATGTAAACAGGAATTCCGCTTATAAAACAGCATTCCCCTTATATGAAAAGTGGGGAGTAGCAGGCATTAAAATTGATTTTATGGACCGTGACGACCAGCAAATGGTCAACTGGTATCACGATATCATCAAATGTGCCGCGGAGAATCATCTCATGGTAGATTTCCATGGCGCTTACAAACCCGATGGGATAATCCGGACCTGGCCAAATATGATCACCCGCGAAGGCGTTATGGGAAATGAATATTATAAGTTCTCAAATAAAATGAGCCCTGAACATAACGTGAAACTTGCCTTCACACGAATGCTGGCCGGACAGATGGATTATACTCCCGGAGCATTCCTGAATGTGACAAAAGAGCAGTATAAAAACCAGACTCCGGCCGTTGTCTGGAATACAAGGGTTGCCGAACTCTCGAAATTCGTGATATATGAGAGCCCGCTAACTGTTGTCTGCGACAATCCCGATAATATTCTTAATCAGCCGGGTTCTGACTTTCTGAAAATCGTTCCTACAACCTGGGACAACATTAAGTTCCTCGGTGGATATCCCGGTGATTATGTGGCAATAGGAAAACAAAGCGGAGATAAGTGGTTCATCGGCGTTATGAATAACAGTATTGGAAAAACAATAGATCTTAACCTCGCCTTCCTTCCGGCAGGTAACTATGAAGCCGAAACATGGAGTGACACTAAAAATTCTAACAAGGAACCGAAGGAAATAAGGAAAGCTATTGTTTCAATTAAATCTCCAGGTATTATGAAGGTGACAATGGCTAAAGACGGTGGTTTTGTTGCTGTTATACATAAAAAGGAATAATCTAGACCTAACTATTGATGCTATTTCTGAGTAGTAATTGCATTTTATCAATAAAATAATATAACGGTGCAGAGCACCGTTATGTTTATA
>DCFT01000083.1:2741-3343 GCA_002319885.1 Bacteroidales bacterium UBA1797 | reverse complement strand
GTGCTGCGAGAATCAGTGTCCTTTGAACTTTTGCCCTTTGATTTCTGGGCAATTTCAACAAAGGGTTTTCGCCCTTTCTTTTTATCTTTAAAGACTTCGAGTAAAGCTTCAGCCTGGGCAAAGGGCAAAGTTACGAAGGAAAAATGGGGGAAAATCTCCGCATCCATAATTTTCAGGTTGCTTTCTCCGGTTTCACCCTGTATGAACTCGCATAAGCTATCCGGAGTCATACCGTCAGCTTTTCCCATGGCAATAAACAGCCTGGTTTTGCCTTTTCTGTCGACGTAAGAACTGCCGGAAATCTCTCCGTACATGCTTTCATCGAATTTTTCCTTAAAGGCATACTTCAGGATCGCAGCCAGGATTTTTTCTGCTGGATATTCTTGAAGGAGCTTTTCGCTCATTTCAAGGCAGTCTCCGTATTCCTCTGCCTTAATGATGGACCCAAGTTCAGTTTTTACTCTCGCCCTTTTAGCTTTTATGACATCTTTTACCTCAGGCAGCTTTCCTTTTTTCATGTCTGACTTTGAAGTCTTTTTAATATAAGTCAGCCGCCTGTATTCCATGGATGTAACAAAGGTAATAGCGGTTCCCTGCTTTCC